>CAMDOA010000026.1 GCA_945903305.1 Chitinophaga pinensis | reverse complement strand
CCTGATTTTTTGTTTATTAATGAATGCCCCCGATTCTATTGCGCAAGTAGTTGATTCATCAAAAAGCACTATTTCAATCAACGAAATAAAAACTGATAGCACCACCTCTAATCCATTTCAGGAAGAGTTAGCACAATTTCCTGGGGGAGAAACTGCGATGTTGAAATTTTTATCAGATTCATTGCGATATCCTAAAAAAGCAAGAAAAAAAAATATCCAGGGTAAAGTATTTGTTTACTTCATTGTGACTGAAACAGGAGAACTGAAAAACATTGAAGTACTAAAGGGATTACCTTATGGATTATCGGAAGAAGCAATCAGAGTTGTTCAACTGATGCCGAAGTGGATTCCGAGTTCGCAACTCGGTAAAAATGTTCCGATTCAATTCACATTACCAATCAATTTTGTTCTTAAATAATTTTGTAAAAAATATTTCATGCGCCCAATAAGAGTGTTAGTTGCAAAAGTTGGTTTAGATGGTCACGACCGGGGAGCAAAATTTATTGCAAGCTCCTTGCGCGATGCAGGTATGGAAGTGATTTATACCGGCTTGCGCCAAACTCCTGAAATGGTTGTGAACAGCGCGTTGCAGGAAGATGTGGATGCAATCGGCATCAGCATATTATCAGGAGCGCACATGACTGTATTCCCAAAAATTATGAAATTGATGAAGGAAAAAGAGATGAATGATGTATTAGTAACAGGGGGAGGAATTATTCCTGGTGAAGACATGAATATTTTAAATGAAATGGGCGTTGGAAAATTATTTCCACCCGGTGCACACACTGATGATATTGTCGGCTACATAAAAGATTGGGTGAAGCAGAACAGAAGTTTTTAAAATCATCCTTCAGGTTTTAATTCAAAAAATAAAATCATAAAAACAGAAATGGATTTCTCATTAATTACTGTAAACACTGAAGATGGAATTACAACCATCACCATCAATCGTCCCGACAAAATGAATGCACTGAATATTCAATTGCTTGGTGAAATTGATAAAGCATTTGATGATGTGTATGGCAATGATGAAGTGCGCGGAGTCATCATCACCGGTTCGGGAGCGAAAGCATTTGCTGCGGGTGCTGACATAGCGGAGTTCAGCAATTTCACTTCGGAGAAAGCAAAAGAAATGAGTGTGAATGGTCATCGCATTTTTAATAAAATAGAATCGTGTTCGAAACCAGTGATTGCTGCGGTGAACGGTTTTGCATTGGGCGGTGGCTGCGAGCTGGCAATGAGTTGCCACATGCGGCTCGCGAGTGAGAATGCTAAATTCGGTCAGCCCGAAGTTACACTTGGTGTGATTCCCGGATATGGCGGCACACAACGATTGCTTCGTTATGTCGGAATGGCGAAAGGCATTGAGTTGCTGCTGACCGCAGATATGATTAGTGCAGAAGAAGCTTTGCGATTAGGTTTAGTCAATCATGTAACAACACTAGAAGAATTAATTCCGAAGTGCAAACAGATTTTGCAAAAGATTATGAGCAAATCGCCATTGGTAGTTGATCAGATTATTGCCTGTGCAAATTCATACTACAATAAAAACGAAGATGGTTTCGAACTGGAGATTGATGAATTCGGAAATTGTTTCGACACCGATGATTTTAAAGAAGGAACGAATGCCTTTCTAGAAAAACGAAAAGCAAATTTTACAGGGAAATAGATTTGACAACTTTATTAAAGTTGTCAAATCTCTAAAGGGCAATCAGCAAAGACAGTCCTTTTTATTTCCGAAAAACATTTGTCATAAAAATTCTAAAGTGCGACTTGTTATTTTCGCACACACATTTTTAACTCATGCAATTCAGAACTGAAAAAGATACCATGGGAACCGTGCAGGTTCCGGCTGATAAATATTACGGCGCACAAACACAACGCTCCATTGAGAATTTTAAAATTGCGCAGGACATTAACCGGATGCCGAAAGAAATCATCCGTGCATTTGCTTATCTGAAAAAAGCTGCAGCGCTTACCAATCTTGATTGCGGTGTGTTTGCAAAAGATAAAGCTGAACTGATTGGAAAAGTTTGTAATGAAATTTTGGAAGGAAAATTAGATGATGAATTTCCATTGGTGGTTTGGCAAACCGGAAGCGGAACACAAAGCAACATGAATGTGAATGAAGTGATTGCTTATCGTGGTCATGTGTTGCAGGGTGGAAGTTTGATGGACGAAAAAAAATTCCTGCATCCGAATGATGATGTAAATAAATCTCAGTCGAGTAATGATACTTTCCCTACTGCCATGCACATTGCAGCGTATAAAATTTTGCTGGAAGTAACACTGCCTGGAATTCAGAAACTGCGCGACACACTTCATGCAAAATCAAAAGAGTATATGAAAGTGGTGAAGATTGGCCGCACACACATGATGGATGCAACACCACTCACACTCGGTCAGGAAATCAGCGGCTATGTTTCGCAACTCGATCACGGAATGCGCGCCATAAAAAATACACTTGCTCATTTATCTGAACTCGCTCTTGGCGGAACGGCTGTTGGAACAGGCATTAATACACCTGATGGTTATGATGTAAAAGTTGCGAAACACATAGCAACACTTACCGGAGTTCCATTCATCACCGCAGAAAATAAATTTGAATCGCTCGCATCGCACGATGGAATTGTGGAAGCACATGGCGCTTTGAAAACAGTTGCAGTGAGCATGATGAAAATCGCCAATGATATTCGCTTGCTCGCATCAGGGCCACGAAGCGGCATTGGTGAATTATTTATTCCGGATAACGAACCCGGCTCATCCATTATGCCCGGAAAAGTAAATCCCACGCAGTGCGAAGCCATGACAATGGTTGCAGCGCAAGTAATGGGAAATGATGTAGCAATAAATATCGGTGGCAGCAACGGCCATTTTGAATTGAATGTTTTCAAGCCGGTAATGATTTTTAATTTCCTTCACTCAGCACGATTGATTGGTGATGTGTGTGTTTCGTTCAATGATAAATGTGCAGTTGGATTAAAACCGATTGAAGAAAATATTCGCACGCATGTAAATAATTCGCTCATGCTGGTAACCGCACTCAATACAAAAATCGGGTACTATAAAGCTGCGGAGATTGCACAAACCGCACACAAAAACGGAAGCACATTAAAAGAAACTGCTATTAAACTTGGCTACCTCACCGCTGAACAATTCGATGAGTGGGTGAAGCCGGAAGAGATGTGCGGGAAGTTGCCGGAATAATGAATATCTATTAAACCTTCCCGATGCAGGCGGGGATTTTTGAATGATGAAGTATAATGCAATGATTTATTTTCTTCAAAAATCATAGATCGTTAATCATCTGTTCGATATTCAAAAATTATTATAGAGCAGAATTTTTCTCCCATTCATCTCTCCACACCACATAAAAATCTTCATCTCTGAATTCGCCGAACTTGAAAACCGAGTGATGAAAAGTTGCTTCGTGTTTTAATCCGAGTTTTATCATTATTTTTTTTGAAGCATCATTGCCGCTGAACACGCTTGCATAAATTCTTTCGATAGACAGTGTTTTAAATCCATATTCAATAACCGCTCCAGCTGCTTCGGTGCCGAAACCTTTATTCCAGAATGGCTCACCAATCCAGTATCCGAACTCTGCATTTTTTAAATACACATCTTGCATCGGAAATATTCCGACGGCACCAATTGCTTCTCCATTTAAATCAATGGCAAAAACTTCTGCCTGTTTTTCTTTCCCGAGTTGCTCAATGAATTCAATGGCAGCTTTTCGGGTGTAAGGATGAGGAAACCGGTCGCGCATATTTTTCGCTATGTTCAGATTGTTGCCATATTTCAACAACGAATCAAGATCATTCATAGTCCAACGGCGAAGAGTTAATCGTTCGGTTTTTATCATAGCTTATTTTTAAACACAACAATTTTACAGGAATCATTTTTCATTATCATTGTTCTTACTGAAAAATATTTCCTGAAAATGAAAACAATTTATCACAAAGCTGAATCAAGAGGTCATGCAAGTCATGGGTGGCTGAATACTTATCACACATTTAGTTTTGCTAATTACTACGAGCCATCACGAACTCATTTTGGTGTGTTGCGTGTGTTGAATGACGATGCCATTGATGGCGGTACGGGATTCGGTATGCATCCGCACGACAACATGGAAATTATCACCATCATGCTTGAAGGTGCATTGGAACATAAAGACAGCATGGGAAATATCGGTGTAATAAAACCCGGCGAAATTCAGGTGATGAGTGCCGGCACCGGAATTCATCACAGCGAATACAATCACAGCAAGGATGCTCGGGCAAAACTTTTACAAATTTGGATTTTTCCCAATGAGCGGAATATTAAACCGCGCTATGACCAGATGAAACTGGAATTGAGTGAACGGAAAAACAAGTGGCAGAAAATTGTGGAGCCAGGCCCCGTTGAAAAAGGTTTATGGATAAAACAGGATGCTTGGTTTCACATCGGACAGTTTGATGCCGGCACTGAAACACACTACAAAATTCATCGCCCCGGAAACGGTGTATATATTTTTTTGATTGAAGGAAGTGCAACAGTTGAAGGACAAACACTCAATCGGCGCGATGGAATGGGAATATGGGAAACTAATCTTTTCAACCTTAACGCAACTGCTGATGCAGAGGTTTTGATTATAGATTTACCAATGTCTTGATACCCAAACATTTTTTATTTAGACAATTGGTATCGATAGTTTTTTCGGGGCAAGAATATTATATTGTTTTTTGATAACGCCGGTTTGTGCTTTTCTTCTTAAAAATGAAAGAATAATTCTTTTGCCTGTAAAAAATAAATGTTCAGGATAAATCAATTTGGTTCCTTTTACAAAAAACATATTGTTATTAAGAATTGAGATTCCTACTTTTCACGCATCTTAAAAGTTAACCCATGAATAAAATCACTTCTTCGAAAATCAAAGTGCTTTGTTTTGTTTTTATTTTAAACGGATTGTGTTTTTTCAATGCCAACGCACAAAAATCCTTACAAGAAAATTACAGTAAGAATCCGGTTTGGATTCAGATGATGGAAGATCCGGCTCCCAACTTTTATGAGGCAGTAAAGGCATACAACGAATACTGGAAGAATCACGAGAAGCCCCGCGAAATGGAAGAAGAAACCATGACCGACAAGGAGCAGATGAAAAAATACAAGCGTGAACACAAACGCGACGGTCAAGTTGTTCTGCTGTCTGATAAAGAGAAAAAAGAATTGCAGGACCAAGAATATATAAGATATCAGAATAAGCGATTTAAAAACTGGGTGCTTACTGTAAAACCATTTGTTCAGGAAGACGGCCGCATTCTTTCGCAGGCAGAAATTGATGCCATATGGCAGAAACAGCAGTTGGAGATTTCACAGCAGAGTAAATAGTTTTTAGCAGTTAGGTAATTCACAATTGACCACTCACATTTCACAACTAAGATTTTCCCAATGAATAAAAAACTTCTCATCCTCTTAATAGCAATATTGACGATTGATCATTCACTATTCACAAGAGATGCTTCCGCCCAATCCGCCAACTGGACAGCCGTGTCACCAAGTGTTTTCCCGACAAACGCAAGCGGGCAAATTCACGGCATCTCACGCGTGAGTCAATTGAAATTTCACCCAACCAATTCGCTCAAGATGTATGCAGTGAGTGCGCGCGGCGGATTATTTATTTCTGTTGATGGCGGAAACAACTGGACCATTGCCCCGGGTTGCGATCCGATGCCATCGAATCGTTTTGCTTCTGTTTGTATTGATCATACAAACGACCAGATAATTTACCTCGGTGCAGGAGATCATAATTATTATTCAAGTGGTACCGGAGTTTGGAAATCAACAAACGGTGGAACCACATTTACTCAAACATCACTCAACAACAAAATAGTTGTGGAATTAGTAATGGATCCTACTAATAACCAAGTGATAGTTGCAGCAACTAATACCGGAATTTATAAAACAATAAATGGCGGAACAACTTGGATTTTGAAATCAACATCACGGGCATTTGATGATATGAAAATGAAAGCCAATACGGCTTCCAGAACTTTGTTTGCGGCAACTAGAGACACCGGATTTTTTCGCTCAATAGATTTTGGCGAAACATGGAGTCAAATAAATACCGGAATTGTTTTGCCTTCAGGAATAACCAATGGCGGAGGTTGCCGGATTGCAGTAACACCTGCCGACAGTAATTATGTTTATTTCGGAATGGTAACCACCGGCGGAATTATTTATCGCAGTACAAACGGCGGAACAAATTTTTCGCTGATAAAAACTTCGGGCTCACCTTATCTCACTTACTACACAAACAGTGTGAGTGATCCGGGGCAGGGCGATTACAATTTCGGAATTGGCGTTGATCGTGTGAATAAAGACATAGTTTATTTGTGTGCACACGCAAACTGGAAATCAACCAATGGCGGAACATCATGGACTCAATTAACTGACTGGTGGGCAAAGTGCCACACCGATATGCACCAGGTTTTTACAAATCCATATAACAATGCACAACTTTGGAATGTAAATGACGGGGGCTTATTCCTAAGTACTGATGGCGGCAGTAACTGGACTCCGAAAAGTGATGGAATAAATGGCTATGAAATTTATCATGGTTCTTGCAGTCCTACCCGCAAAGATATGTACAGCATTGGCACGCAGGATAATGGAGAATTATATGCAACTGCAAGCGGGTGGTTTACTAATCGCGGTGGCGACTGGCAATCGCGTTCGTCATTTGACTTCCGTGCAAACAGCTCAATGGTTTATTACTACCAACCCGATTGGGGAACTGTTCCAACTCCAAAAAGAAGATTGGTAACCGGAAGTGAATCAACTTACGGTTTGCCGGTGACAACCATGACTGCCATTGCTTTTTACAGAGGCAATACAAGTCTTGCATTTGTCGGCAGCAGTAATATTTACCGCACCACAAACCTGAGTGTCACTACTCCTACATGGACACAGATTTCTACTTTCAGCAAAACTATTATGGCTGTGCATGTTCATTACGGTGATGCAAATCGGGTGTATGTGATTACCAACGATGCCATGATTTATGTAACCACAAACGCACTTGCGGCCACACCGACCTGGACTTCGTACACCCTACCGAATACAACCAACAATGCCGCGAACATCACTTCCATTAAATCGCAACTCAACACCATTTACATTACTGCAAATACAAAGGCATACAAGAGCACAGACAATGGAGCAACCTGGACTGACAACACTTATAATCTTCCCGCTGTAAATCATGTGGATATTATAGCTGATGAATATTATTCTTCAAATCAATTAGTGTTTGTGGCAAGCAACAATGCTGTTTACTACAAAACCGGAAGCGCAACAACCTGGAGCATTTACTCAACCAATCTTCCGAGCCGAACCTCAATTGTTGATATGGGAATTTATAATGACAGTACCAGTAATACAACGCTTCGTGTGTTTACTTATGGAAGAGGAACCTGGGAAACTTCAATCAGCAACCTTCGCGCACTCAACGCAAATTTTGTAGCGAGTAATACCACTCCTTGTGTGGGACAGGCAATAACCTTTATTGATAACTCTACAGGTAGTGTGACTTCGCGCACTTGGACATTTGCCGGTGGAACTCCAGCTACTTCCACTGCCGCTAATCCAACAGTAACCTACAGCGCTGCCGGAATTTATTCTGTCACTCTAACTGTAAGTAACGGAACAACCAATTCAACTTTAACACAAACCAACTATATCAGTACTGTCGGAAATAATCTGAATGTGACAGAGAATTATGAAGGCGGAAGTTTTCCTTCAGCCGGGTGGACAAATATTGATGTAGGAAATAATTCGCAAGCATGGACACTGTACAATGGTGCCGGCGGATTCGGCACCAGTAATAACTGTATGTATTTTTCAAATTATAGTTGGAATGTGGCCGGAGCAAAAGACGAACTGTATTCTCCGAAATTGAATACTGCCAGTTACAATTCACTCACTCTCACTTTTGATGTTGCATATCAGCCATACTCGCTCACCAGTTACATTGATTCGTTGCAGGTTTTGGTTTCCACTGATTGTGGAAATACTTTTTCTCCGATTTATACTAAGTGGGGAAATACTTTAAACACAACCGGAATAGTAAGCACTGCTTCATTTATTCCAACCGCCGCTCAATGGAGAACTGAAACACTGAATCTGAATGCATACATCGGTCAGAGCATCATTGTTTCTTTCCGCAACATCGGCCGCTACGGAAACAACACTTACATCGACAACATAAATTTCAACGGAACTGTTCTGGCAAATGCAGGAACCGATGCCATAATTTGTTCAGGAAATTCTGCCTCAATCGGAATGACCGATGTGAGTGGCATAAATTATTCGTGGCTACCAACAGCAGGACTCAGCAGCGCGAATGTTTCTAATCCAACGGCATCGCCAACTGCAACAACCACTTATACACTCACTTCTACTCACTCAAGTTCCGGAATTACAGCAACTGATAATGTGGTGGTGACATTAAGCCCATTACCGACTCCATCAACATTAACAGCAGGCGGTCCAACAACTTTCTGTTCAGGTGATAATGTTTTACTGAGTGGTAATTCTACAAATGGAACTTGGAGTATTGGTGGAGGAACAACTTCAACATTAACTGCAACTACAACCGGAGATTATTTTACAACAACAACTAATTCGTGTGGAAGCATTGAATCAAATCATATTTCTGTTACAGTAAATCCATTGCCAGTTGCTTCATCATTAACAGCAGGTGGCCCAACAATTTTCTGTTCAGGTGGAAATGTTTTACTCAGCGGAAATTCAACCGGTGGAACATGGAGCATTGGTGGCGGAACTTCTGCCTCAACTATTGCAAGTACCAGCGGCGATTATTTTGTTACAACAACCAACGCTTGTGGAAGCATTGAATCAAATCACATAAATGTAAATGTTGGCACTCTTTCAGTTTCAGGTTCAAATTCTACCGTAAATTGTTTTGGAGGAAATAATGCAGATATCACATTAACATTAAATCCGTCAACAGGAAATACATATAACTGGAGTAATGGCGCCACTACCCAAAACATCACAGTACTCTCTGCCGGGAATTATTCAGTAACCGTTACAAACGCAAACGGATGTTCGCATAATCAATCATTCACAATCACACAGCCAACACTGGTTTCAGGTTCAGCAACAGGAAGCACTTTGAATTGTGGAAATACAAATGGAACAGCTTCGGCAACTGCAAGCGGAGGAACCGCTCCTTACAACTATGCATGGAGCAATGGCGCGACCACACAAAATTTATCAGCAATTTCTACTGGAATTTATTCGGTAACTATTACTGATGCGAACGCATGCAACACAATAAGTTCAGCAACTGTGTCGGCTGGCGGAAGTGCGCCTTCAGTAGTGCTTAACTCTGTTAATGCTTCTTGCGGGCAGAGCAATGGCTCGGTTATTAATTCAATCACCGGCGGAACCTCACCATTCCTTTATTCATGGTCAAATGGAGCAACCACACAAAATCTTACGAATGTTGTGGCTGCAAATTATTCTGTTATTGTAACCGATACACTCGGATGTACAGATAGTTCAGCTTCAACTGTTTTGTCAACCGGCACTGTTCCGGCGCAACCAACCTTTTCCGTCACAAAATTGCTTGTATGCAGAAGTCAATCCGGATTTATCTATTCTGTAAATTCAGTAAGTGATGCCACTTCATATTTATGGGCGGTGTCAAGCGGGGCAACCATTTCCTCAGGACAGGGAACTTCAAGTGTTTCGATTGCCTTCTCATCATCAGCTACCTCATCTTCTATTTCTTGCATTGCATTGAATGGCTGCGGTAACAGTGTGGCCGCTAGTTTTGCTTACAATGTTGTTACGGTTAAGCCGGGAACCCCTGGGGTAATTGCGGGTAATATTGTAAACTGTATTAATACCACGGCAACTTTTTCTGTTTCACCGGTTGCTAATACCACTACTTATACCTGGATAGCTCCTGCGAACACGACTATATTATCCGGTCAAGGTACTACAACAATTTTACTTTCATTTGGACCAGCGTGGGTGAGTGGAACTCTTTCAATTAATGCATCCAATTGTATTGGTGTAAGTGCAAACCGAACTAAAGCGCTTGCAAGTAAACCCGGCACTCCTGTGAGTATTATCGGACCGATTGCCGGCGTGTGTTCCGGTGTTGGTGTTGTTTATTCAACAGCCGCGGTAGCAAATGCTACATCTTATAACTGGGTTGCTCCGGCAAATGCTACAATTATTACCGGACAAGGAACTAACTCAATTACGATAAATTTTAATGCTGCATATATCACCGGTTCAATAAGCGTTACAGCAAATAACCAATGTGGAGCGAGTACTGCGCGTGCGGTTACTATAAAATCAGCACCTGCAACACCAGGAACCATAACTGGTTTGGTTAATAATATCTGTAACTCCGGAAACTTAAATTATTCCATTCCATTAGTTTCAGGAGCAACCAATTATACATGGGCGGTAACAGGGGGAGCTTCTATAATTAGTGGCCAGGGAACCACATCTGTTAGCATCGCTTTCAATGTCGGATTTTCGGTTGGAAACATTACTGTTTATGCCGGAAATACTTGTGGAAACAGTTCAACCAAAACACTTACAGTATACGGACGCCCGGCAACACCGGGAACAATAACCGGAAGTGCAACAGTTTGTGTAAATCAGTCAGGAGTTAATTATTCAATTGCAGCAGTTACAGGTGCAACTAATTATACATGGACAGCGCCTGCCGGAGCAACTATTTCAACAGGTCAGGGCACTAATGCCGCGATAGTAAATTTTGGAGCTACTGCCGGAAATGTATCAGTTACAGCAAACAATGCATGTGCAACAAGTTTGATAAAATCAAAGGCCATTACAATGAATTGCAAATTGGAAAAAGTAATTGAAAACTATGATGTTCAGCTTTTCCCTAACCCAACCGAAGATTTTGCAACTGTTCGATTTAATAGCAATGAATCAAAGACAGCAGTGGTTGAAGTAAAAAACATAATTGGTCAGATAATGTTTTCAAAACAGTTTGATTTAACCTATGGCGCCAATGAAATAATTCTGGAGTTTAAACACTATGCTAAAGGCACCTACATAATTCACCTGAAAATGAATGATGCGGTCATTGCAAAAAAGATTGAAATACAATAAGCAGTTTTTTAATTTATGCAAAAGGCACATTGACAAAATCAATGTGCCTTTTTATTATGCAATAGCGTAGTTAAGGAAACAAAAATTTATTTTAAAACCTAACCCCTAATGAAAACCCGGTTCTTAAACTAGTTGAACCTAAAAATGAAAAAGCATCAGAGGCAGAACTTAACGAGTAATTCTCTTTAAAGTCATTAAGGTTTGCATCTTTTTTCCAGAAATCCCACTTACCAATGCTGCTTTGCAATTGTGTTCCGAAGTACATATCAAACACAAAATGCGAAGTATTGGCAGTTTGTAATCCTAATAACAATCCGGCACCATTCGTTTTTTCGGTATAAGTATTACTGTAATCAATATTGTAGGGCTGATAATTGCTTGACAAATCATTAACCGATTTGTATGAGCGATATTTGTAATAGATACTGAAATAGTTTTCGATTTTCATTTTCTTACTCTCATGAAAATAGTAGCGCATTGCCGGATAAAGGACATATGCTGTAACTGCTTTAGAATTGTTTCCTACACTTGACGATGCGGTGTTTGAATTTCCACCAAATCTGAAAGCCCCTTCTGCTTGAAAAGAAATTCGTTCTCCTATTCGTCTTTCATATATAAATGTCGGATAAGAAAAAGCGGCATTAACTAAATTCATTTTTACTGAATTATTGAATCGACCGGATTCGTTTTTTGTATTAACAAACTTGGGCGAATTCTGTGCAAATAAAAAAGATGCCGGAAAAAAAGTTAGCGACATCATAATTAAAAGCATGTGTGAAAATTTAACCGTAATTAAATCACTAACATATTTCAAAAGGTGTTTCATGGGGTTTGATTTTTTAATGAGTTTAAAATGATTTTTTTTGATGAGACAAAGTAAAAACACAATTCAAACGCGTCACTTGATTTATGTCAATTAATTTTCAGCAGTCGGTTTAATTGATTTACAGACTGTATTTTTCAAACATAAGTTGCAATCAAATAATAAATGATTTAAAAAGGCAGTAGCAAATAAGTATTTCGAAACGAGCTATAATTGATTCTTGAAATAAAACAGCCCGATATTTTCGTATTGGTAATTCAAAGGGATTCATTCACCAATTTATTATAAAGTTTAAAATCAAAGGCGCCATTTATATTGCATCAAAAAATAATTCCAATCATGAAAATAGTTTTTTCAAAACTCCCCCTGATTTTTAATCTTTCATTTTTAATTTTTATTCTGAATTTCACATTGAGCTTGTCGAAATGCGATGCGCAAATCATTTCCTCCACTCCCGCAGCCGACCGCATTGCCGGAATTGAAAAAAGAAAATCGCTTGAAGAAAACTCACTGGTGAAAAATATTCAGTTCACAAACATTGGTCCGAGCATCATGAGCGGACGATGTGTTGACTTGGATGTAAATCCCAGCGACCCGACCGAATTTTATGTGGCGTACGCGAGCGGTGGTTTATGGCACACAGTAAATAATGGTCAATCGTTCACTCCCGTTTTTGATAATGAAAATGTTTTGTCAATAGGGGATTTTGCGGTGGATTGGAATCACAACAAACAAATTTGGGTTGGAACGGGCGAAGCAAACAGCAGCCGCTCCTCATATTCCGGAATCGGAATTTATCGAAGCAGTGATGGCGGAAAAAGCTGGCAGTGGAAGGGTTTGCCCGAATCGCACCACATCGGAAAAATTTTACTGAGTGCAACAGATACGAACACAGTGCTGGTTGCTGCACTCGGTCACTTGTACTCTTCTAATAAAGAAAGAGGAATTTATAAAACTACCGACGGCGGAAAAACATGGAAGCAAGTTCTATTTGTAAATGATTTAACCGGCGGAGTTGAATTGATTTCCGACCCGGCAAATGCACAAATTATTTATGCGTGTATGTGGCAGCGCGACCGTCGTGGATGGAATTTTTCGGAGAGTGGTGAAGGCAGTGGACTTTATAAATCTATTGATGGCGGTGATACCTGGAAGCTGATTGCAACCGGCACAAATGGATTTCCGCACGATGCAGGAATTGGACGAATTGGTGTTGCCGTTTCATTTCAGAATTCAAATGTGTTGTATGCCATACTCGATAATCAGAATCATCGTGCGAAAGAAAAAGAAACAGATACCATTACTTACACCCTTGATGATTTGAAAGACATCACGAAAGAAAATTTTCTATCACTCAACAACGAGAAACTGCAAAGTTTTTTAGAGGACAATGGTTTCCCTGAAAAATATTCTGCTGAGAAAGTGAAGGACATGGTGAAGAAGGAAAAAATAAAACCAGGTGCGCTCATTGATTTCCTCAACGACGCAAACAACTCGCTATTCAATACACCCGTTATCGGCGCTGAATTATATCGGAGTGATGATGCCGGGGCCACATGGAAAAAAATTGACACGGCAAAACTTGCAGGCCTCGTTTACACTTATGGTTACTACTTCGGAAAAATTTATCTCTCACCTTTCGACGATAAAAAAATTGTGTTGTTGGGTGTGCCGATGATTCTATCGAAAGATGGCGGCACAACTTTCAAAACCATCGATGGCGATAACACACACGGCGACCATCATGCGGTGTGGTTTAATGAAAAAAAGGATGGTCACTTAATTATCGGTAATGATGGCGGAGTAAATATCTCTTATGATTTCGGGGAGAATTGGTTTAAGTGCAACACGCCTGCTGTTGGGCAGTTTTATACTGTGGCGGTTGACAATGCTAAACCTTATAATGTGTATGGCGGCTTGCAGGATAATGGCGTGTGGACCGGTCCTTCTACCTATAAGCCATCAACAAACTGGCTGCAGGAAGGTCAGTATCCTTACAAATTTATTTATGGAGGCGATGGCATGCAGATACAAGTTGACTCGCGCGACAACAACACCGTGTATGCCGGTTCTCAGTTTGGTTACTATGGAAAAATAAATAAGACCACAGGCGAGTCAGAAGATGTGCGCCCAACAATTGAGCTTGGTGAAATGCCTTTGCGCTATAACTGGCAATCGCCGATTCTTCTCTCGAAATTCAATCAGGACATTCTCTACTTCGGCACCAACAAATTATATCGCAGCATGAATCAGGGAAAATCGTTCGAAGCCATTTCAGGCGACCTAACCAATCATAATAAAACCGGTGATGTACCTTACAATACTATCACCACCATTTGCGAATCGCCATTTCACTTTGGAGAAATTTATGTAGGCACTGATGATGGAAATGTTCAACTCACAAAAGATGGCGGCAATACATGGATAAAAATTTCTGAGGCGTTGTATTCTCCCTCTCCTTCGGAGAGGGCCGGGTTGAGGATTGCGGCGGGGCTCTATGTTTCTCGCGTAACCGCTTCTGCATTTTCCGAAAGCAGGGTTTATGTCTCGATGAATGGTTATCGCTTCGATAATTTTTCTCCGTACTTATTCATGAGTGATGATTTCGGAAAAACATGGAAACAAATCGGAACTGATTTACCATTCGAACCCATCAATGTGGTGAAGGAAGACCTGAAGAATGAAAACATTGTTTATGTCGGAACTGATAATGGAATGTATGTATCACTCAACCGCGGAAAAAATTTCATGGCGATGAATGGCGCGTTGCCGAGAGTGGCGATTCATGACATTGCGATTCAAACAACAGCAAATGAAATTGTGTTAGGCACTCATGGTCGCTCACTTTACAAAGCAAAGTTGGATTTGATTCAGCAACTCACCGACAGTGTGGTGAATGAAAACATTCATTCATTCAAGCTTAGTTCGATTAACTACAATAAAAATCTCGGGAAGAAATTTTCTTCGTTCTACGAACCCATGCAAATGAAAATTTCTATTCCGTTTTATGTGAAGCAAAAAGGAATCACCATTCTTCAGATAAAATCAGATAGCGGTATTGTGGTTGCAATATTGAAAGACACTAGCGAAGCCGGAATTAATTTAGCGAAATACAATTTAGTGGTTGAAGCAAATGCCGTTGATGCATTTAAAAATTCACTCCCCACAAAAGACAAAAACAATTTTGTGAAAGCCGATGATGGAAATTATTATCTCATTCCCGGAAAATATGTTGTTGAATTCAAAACTGCTGATGGTGCAACCGCAAAAACTTCATTCACCATAAAGAAGAAAGAACAGAAACCGGAAGAGCGGGAAGAAGTTGAGGGGATATAAAAAAAATTTCTATCTTGCTCAAACAAATTGCTCTCATGAATACCTATCCTGAAAATTTTACAGTGAAGCATTGGGCGGAAGAAGATCAGCCGCGCGAAAAATTATTGGTGAAAGGAAAGCAAGCATTGACCGATGCGGAGTTGATTGCTATTCTGCTTCGCACCGGAGTAAAAAATGAACCTGTAACCGAAGTATCAAAAAAAATACTGAATGCTTTCAGTAACGATTTGAATAAACTCGGAAAACTTTCGGTGCAGGAACTGCTTGAAAAAAATATTAAAGGCATCGGCGAAACAAAAGCCATCACATTGGTTGCTGCATTGGAACTCGGACGGCGCAGACAAAAATCGGAAGCGCTGGAATTAAATAAAGTTACTTCAAGTCGCGATGTGTTCAACTTCATGCAACCAACAATTGGTGAACTGGCGCACGAAGAATTTCATGTGTTGTTTATGAACCGAGCGAATAAAATTATTCAGAGCGAACGAATCAGCGCCGGCGGAATTACCGGAACTGTTGCTGATTCAAGAATCATTTTCAATTATGCGATTCGACACAATGCCGTTTCAATTATTCTGTGTCACAATCATCCGTCAGGAAATTTGAGTCCGAGCAATGAAGATATTGATATGACAAAAAAAATTGTGGAAGCCGGAAAAATGCTCGACATAAAAGTGCTCGACCACATCATCGTTTCCGAAAAAGGATATTACAGTTTTGCTGATGAGGGATTAATCAGTTTTTGACATTAACTCTGAATTGATATAAAAAATAAAACCCCGATTCTTGCGAATCAGGGTTTTCAAATTTTGGTTTTAACAACCTAAATTATTTTGGAGTAGTTCCTAAATTTTGTTTAACAGAAACATCTTTTTGAACATCTTGTTTATTCAGTTTATTCTTTTTAGCGTCTTCGTTTCCAGAGGTAGTTGCTGTACTGCTTGCACCTGAGCAACCGCTTGTTGTTGTAACTCCTTTTTTCTGGCAGCAAGATGGCGCCTGTGAAGAAGGCGAGCAAGAACTTTTTGTGGTCATTGATTTTTTTGAATCGCATGATCCGTTAGATACCTGCTTGGTATCAGTAGTTGTAGTAGTAGTTACAACTTCCTTTTTTTGTTTGTCAGTGGTTACTGAAGATTGTGCTTTTGAAATTCCAACTTGAATAAAGCAAAGAGCAACTACGAGATAAAAAAGTTTTTTCATGATTTTTAGTTTTTGTTTAATTTCAATTTCAAATGTAAAGTAATTTATGTCAGATTTCACAATTTTATTTTTTCAGGCGTGCAATAATGCTTTCGCCACCTGTTACAGGTTGTTGAAGCCTTACTTCCACCTTCGAATCAAGGGGCAGAAACAAATCAACCCTGGAACCAAACTTGATAAAGCCCATTTCGCTTCCCTGCATCACATTTTCGCCTCCTTTTAAATAACAAACTATTTTACGCGCTACTTTTCCGGCTATCTGACGGAACAGAACTGATGCAGTTCCATTATTTATTACAACTGTATTCCGTTCGTTTTCGGTTGATGATTTCGGATGCCAGGCCACTAAGTATTTTCCGGGGTGATACTTTACATATTCCACCTTCCCTTTAATTGGGTTACGGTTAATATGCACATTGGCCGGCGACATGAAAATTGAAATCTGAATCCGGCGGTCTTTAAAATATTCTGACTCATTGGTTTCTTCAATCACCACAACTTTTCCATCGCAAGGCGAAATGATCAATTCATCATTTTGAATTAAATTTCTTTTTGGATTGCGAAAAAACGAACTAACCATTAAAAAGAAAATAATTGAAGCAACCACCAATCCTATTAGAAAGAAATTTACTTCACCTAAAGCGAAATAAACGCCGAAGTTTATTAAAACAAGAGTCAACGCAAGAATAATAAGTGTGCTGAATCCTTCTTTATGCAGGTACATCATTATTTTTTTTCAAAATTAAAACAAGAACAAATGGATGGGAGAAAAGAGTTTTTCAAAATTCTGTTTCGTATTCTATTTCAAAAACAAGTAAGCAAAAACAAAAGGAATACAAAAAATAAAAGCATCGAACCGGTCTAAAAAACCACCGTGCCCCGGCATAATGCTTCCTGAATCTTTAATATTCAGATTTCTCTTAAGCATACTCTCAAACAAATCGCCAATGGTTCCGATAACTGATGCGATAATTGCAATCACCATCCAATCCTGCAATCGTAAAGTAGTGAGCCATATGGAAAGTAGCCAGGCAACAATTAAAGACATCACCATTCCGCAAAAAAATCCTTCCCAGGTTTTCTTTGGCGAGATGGAAGGAAACAATTTGTTCTTTCCAATCATTGAGCCAATGATGTAGGCGAATGTATCATTAGCCCAAATTAAAATAAGTAAGCCGAGCACCGAATTTGCATTACCCGGAAACCAGTCCCAATGAACATTGGATTGAAAAAACAACAACAGATGAAGCAATCCCAAAGGAATGGAGATATAAAATATTCCAAGCAAATTCAAGGCAGTATTCTGGAAGCTTCTTTTATCTCCGGAAAAAAATTCAAGACTGAACATCAGGAACAATAGTGGAACAGCTAGCACAAAGTAGCCGGTCAGAAAAACATTATAGGCCGGAATGGCAAAAAACAAAAAAGCAATCAGCCCTACAATGGTTGAAATAATCCGAAAAGTTTTTTTCTTTTCTTCAGGATAAGTTTGAAGCGTGCTGATAATTCCGAAATATTCCCATAAGCATCCTCCACAAATTATAGCAGTTAATACAATAAAACTATATTGATTCCATAGTAATCCTGCGAGCATAATGACTCCGAAAACTATGGCGCTGATTGCCCGGGTGGCGAAAACTTTTTTATCCATAATTATTATCGGGATGAATGTTTTCCGAAATTATTTCGGGCTCAGGTTCCTTCTCAATCATTCTATTACGGTAAACAATTATAAGCAAGCCCAGCATTAATAACGAAAATAAAATAGTGATATACCAAGGCATACTTTCATCTTGCAGCGCATCGTATGAAATCATTCCGCTTTGAAACATATAAACCATAAACACCTGTGAAGCATTATTAATAAAGTGTGCTGAAATGACGACCAACATGCTGCCGCTCCATAAAAATAAATAGCCGAGCAAAGCGCCAAGAAAAACACGAGGAATAAACCCGTAAAAATCCATATGAATGAAGCTGAATAACAATGCAGTAAACCAGACTGCAACATGTTTATTTTTAAAACTTTCTTTTAACAATTGCTGAATAATTCCCCTGAAAAAAAGTTCTTCGGCAATGGAAGGCAACAAGGCAATGATGAAAATATTTATTACTAAATCCTGTGCAGATGGCATGAATAAAAACAAATCGGTGAGCAGTTTGTTTTTTTCTTCTGATTCATTAAATCCTTTTCCTATGCTGCCGAACCATTCCGGGTCAATCAGTTTATTCAGATTATAAATTTCATTTACAAGTGGTGCCGATAAAAAAATGGCAGCCATTCCTGATAAAATAATTAGGCCGGTAGTTTTTGTTTTCAGTTTCAGAAAATCAAAGCCGGATGATTTTGTAAATCCAAATATTAAAGCAGGAATTAAAAATGTTCCAATCGTTGAAAAAAGTTGAATGAGTTTTAATGCATTTGCTTCATTCATGTTTTTTTTCAAACCTTCCGGATTTTCAGTGGCCTTTAAAATCAAAGCGTCTGCACCATCAATACCAAACAATGGACCTACTAATATCATGGAGGCAATAGTGAAAATGGAAGAGCAGGCAATGACCAGAAAAACCAGAATCATCATTTGCATGAATATCGGTTGCCGGTTTAAAAAACTTTTTTGTTCAATCATTTTTTTCTATATGATTTTATATAAAGATCAATGGAAGAATTATGAATTTGTATAATGTCCTTCACAACTGATAATAAATATTTGTTTGTCGGTTACCTCATCAATCAATCGATGTTCCTGATTAATTCTTCTCGACCAAAATCCTTTGTACTGATTTTTTAACATTTCATGCTTACCCGTTCCTTTAAACGGATCGCGCGCAACTTCAATAATTAACTCATTAAGTTTCGTAAATATTTTTTTATCGCGAACTGACAAGGTGATTAAATCATTACATGCTTTTGGTGAAAAACCAATTGATCTCATCGTGCTGAAATTTCTTTCGAGAATTTTTCAAATTCATCAACAGAAAATGATACAATGTTTTTACGGAGTTTAACATCTTCAATTGCTTTCAAAAACTCCTCCTTTCCTTTATTTGCAGGTGCTGAAGTAATAGTGATTTCGACTTCGTTATTCTTGAAAAGTTTTTTAATCGTTTTAACAAAATCACTGTTCAATTCATCTGGTTTCAATCGGTAAACTGCCTCCATAAAAGTTTTGTTTGAGCAAATATATTCATTGCTTCTTTGTTCTTATTACTGAAAACATTTCACCTTTAATTCGAAAGCGATTTGTATGAATTAAATTCGCGCACAATTCAAATGGTACGGATAGATAAAATAGAATTAGGAGAATTTCCATTATTACTTGCTCCAATGGAGGATGTGAGCGATCCGCCATTCAGAATGGTGTGTAAACAGAATGGTGCTGATTTGATGTACACCGAATTTATTTCGTCGGAGGGATTAATTCGTCATGCGCAAAAGAGTGTGATGAAGCTGGATATTTATGATGAAGAGCGACCAATAGGCATTCAGTTTTTCGGTGGAGAAATTGATACCATGGTGGGTTGTGTTGAAATTATTGAAGAAGCAAAACCGGATTTAATTGATATTAATTATGGATGCCCGGTGAAGAAAGTTGCTTGTCGCGGTGCGGGTGCTGCCATCTTGCAGGATGTGCCGAAAATGGTGCGTATGACTTCTGAAATTATCAAGCGAGCAACACTTCCGGTTACAGTAAAAACAAGATTGGGATGGGATGAGAACACAAAGAATGTGGTGGAAGTGGCAGAGCGGTTACAGGATATTGGGATCGCTGCAATTAGTATTCATGGTCGCACGCGCGCACAGTTGTATAAAGGAAATGCCGACTGGACATTGATTGAAAAAGTAAAGAACAACCAGCGAATGAAAATTCCGGTATTCTGTAATGGTGATATTGATACCTTGGAGAAAGTTCGTTTTGTAAAAAACTCTTTGGGATTGGATGGTGCCATGATTGGTCGCGCAGCCATAGGTTATCCGTGGTTTTTTCGTGAAGCAAAACATTTTTTAGCAACCGGCGAAGTGCTTGCACCACCAACCGTGAGTGAGCGTGTAGATGTTTGCCGCACTCACTTAACACACAGCATGAAATGGAAAGGTGATATGCTTGGCATTTTAGAAATGCGCCGGCACTATACTAATTACTTCAAAGGATTTCCATACATCAAACATTTTCGCGATCGCTTGGTTGTACTCACTTCTTACGAAGAAATAAATTTGGTGCTGGAAGAAATTATTGTGAATTATGAAGGTGTAACGGCTGAACGGGTTTTAACGCCGGCTTATGCTGCAGAATAAAATCAACCAGAAAAACTTTTTTCAAAAACAAGTTAGCTCCCTGCTTTTATTTAATCATACCAAGTATAATTTTTCAAGCACATTTTTTAATAAGAAGAAACTTTTTAATTAGAATGATAAAAATTTTTATTGCAACAAAATGGCGTTACATTTTTCTGGGGTCGGTTATTCTGTTTTCGGGATGCTCATCTTGCAACAAAAAAAATTATGAGGTTGATATCAGCAACATAAATGTAGCGTTGAAAACAGAGCGATTTGATAAAGACTTTGTTTCGCTTGCCAATGTATCAAGCAAGGAAGCATATGTTGCTATGATGAGTATGCAAAATAAGTATGGCGATTTTTTTAAGTTCTATGTGCAGGAAATTCTTGCAATGAATTTTATGGCCGATACTTCGCACGCATTGGCCGATTCGCTGGTGGTGTTTTTAAAAAACCCATATTATAAACGCGTTTTTGACAGCACTGTTTTGGTTTATAATAATGTGGCTGATATTAATTCACAGCTTAGCGATGGATTTAAACATTTAATTTTCTACTTCCCTCAGGTACACATTCCAATGGTTGTTTATTATCTAAATGGTCCGCGGGCATTTACTTATGGCGATAGTTTGCTGGCAATTGGTTTGGATAATTATATGGGTTCCGATTTCTGGTTTTATTCAGCAGTGCAACCCCAAATTCCGCAATTTTTAGTTCGCCGGTTGCGCAAAGAATACATAGTGCCGAATGCCATGGAAGTAATGAGCACCAATCTGTTTCCATATATTGACGAGGGCAAAAAACTGATTGACGAATTAATTTATAAAGGAAAAATTATTTACCTGCTGCAACACCTGCTTCCACAAACACACGACTCATTACTCACGGGTTTTTCTCAAACAGATTTGGATTGGTTAAATGAAAATGAATCGGAAGTTTGGAAATTTTATCTGAAAAATAATTTATTGTATGAAACAGATCCCATGGTTTTTAAAAAATACATTACCGATGCGCCCAACACGAGTGGCATGCCACCTGAATCGCCGGGGAATACAGGCAGCTGGGTGGGATGGCAAATTGTACAGAAATTTATGAGTGAAAACCCGAATTACACTTTGCAGACTTTGATGCAAGAACAGGATGCGCAAAAAATTTTAACACTATCGAAATACAAACCTTAATAACGGATATGATGTTTTGTGAACAGGATGATTTGATACTTGTAGAATTTGAGAAGTATAATTTTCAACAGATAAATTAATTTGTTTTTCTGTTAAAATGTTTTTGGTTAAGAAAATACAACAGCATTACACTAAATGTAAAAGTGATTAACCCACATGCCTGATGTAACACTCCCCATAAAACCGGAACACTTCCTACAGATAAAAGCAAGGTGATGATTCCAAGAATTGCCTGTATAATTATCATAACCATTAATGAATTGCAAAGCAATAATGCGCTTTTGTTTTCTGTAATACTTTTTCGTATCAACCAAAACCAACCAATTAACAACAACAACAAGTAGGCGGTGCTGCGGTGAATAAACTGAACAAAGGCGGGGCTTTCTAATAAGGTATGCCATTGCTGATTGGTGATTGTAAATACATTTTCGGGTATCCAGGCCGTACCGATTTTTGGCCAGGTTGGGTACCAGATGGCAGCAGGTGCAAGACCGCCCGCCATAAAGGCGCCGAACCCAATCTGAATGAAAATGACAGCAAGAATAATTTTTGCAAAAGTCTTTTTTGATTTTTTTATAACAATAGATTCATTGGCAGGCTCATGATAAAAATTGCTATCAGGATAAAATTGTGCGAGCATTAACCATAACAGATAACCGAATAAAATTACCGCCAATAATAAATGGGCACACAAACTATACGGACTCACCCATGGCACATCATTTAATCCGGTGGAAACCATAAACCACCCAAGCACACCTTGCATACCACCAAAAACAAAAACGAATGATAATTTCCATATCAGTTTTCTGTCAAACATTTTCCGAAACAGAAAATAAAAAAACGGAAGCAAAAAAACCGGAGCAAACAATCGCGCCCACAAGCGATGAATCCATTCCCACCAAAAAATATTTTTAAAATCGGGCAATGTCATATCACTGTTCACTATTATTCCTTGCGGCGATTGCATGTATTCTGTATATACCCGACTCCATTCCGCCGCATTCATTGGCGGCAACGAACCCATCACTACATTCCATTTTGTAATTGACAAGCCGCTTTCAGTAAGCCGGGTAATTCCGCCAATCATTACCTGCAAAAAAATCATGATTACTCCAATTAATAACCACCAACCGATTTGCTTATGCGAAGAATTTGTTGTCATGATTCAGTCAATAAATAATTTAAGTAAGTAGAATGCGAATGTAAATGCTGAATTGAATCAGCAAAAAATAAGGACCATTGATAAATTTTTCTTTATGAAAAAACATCTGAAAAATAATTTTCACTACAATTAATATTTCAGAAATGTGAAATTTCATTTTTAAAAAACTATAAATAAAAATGCGCATTCACTATTGCTTTACGAATTTAATAGTCTGCTTATTTTTTTCAGTGTCAGTAAAAACAACGAAGTACATGCCTGACGCGAGCAATGAAATATTGATAGCTTGACCGGATGGTGCATCCAACTGTTTTACAATTTGTCCGGAAATCGTTTTTATTTCAATGGACTTCAATTCATTTTTAATTGAATGGGCAAAATTGATTTTGTTAGAGGCCGGGTTTGGATAAATAGAAATTTTTGAAACAGCACCATCGCTTTCAGAAATGAATGAAGTGCAGCTGTTTGTTGAGCGGGGTGTAGGTGAAAAAGTTAATTGTAATAATCCGGTTCCATCAGGGCATCGGGCATAGGAGTAGTCAGTAATAAATGCTGAAAAGGTGGAGCTATCGGCAAAGGCAAATGAATCATTCACCATAAACACACTATCGCCATATGCGCTCAGGTTAAAATTTGTGTGATAATCAATCAGTGTACTGTCTTTATCATCGGCCCAAACCAACAAGAAACCATTGGCAGGAATAAATGCGATGTCAGGAAATTTCCATTTCTGTAAATCATTAATATCATCTGACAGATAAATATTTTTTAAACCAAGCGCATTCGAAGTTTTATTAAAAACTTCAATCCAGTCACGATTTTTTCCGTTTTCATTTAATATTCCGGTTTGATTGTCGGCTGTATATTCATTAATAGCTAAATCATTTTGTGTGGCAAGTGTAATAGTGGGATGAAGTATATAAAATTCATGCTCGGCTCTTTCAGGCGAAAACATTCCGGCACTCGCGTTTTCTGCATATAGGTAAAATTGAATTTCTAAAGAGGATACGGGAATTGAAAGGCCAAAAATATTATCGCCGCTTACTCCATCGTTGTGTGCACCATCATCAAACATTTCAAACCGAACAAACCGATCTGATTTTTTGTATCTGTAACCAAGATAAACTCTTGTTGAATTAATAACGGTTGCATTAACAGCAACTGAATTTCCGAAAACCGGAACCGAGGGATTAGAAATTATATTGGTAATGACAGGAGCAATTTGCTGAAATTGAGGGGTACTGTTTAAATAGGCGAAACGCGAATTCATTAGTTCAGTAATGCCCGGTACTGAACCAACACTGGTTATTAATCCGTTTTGAAATTCAGGATAAGTATAGAGTGAAAAATTTTCTGACTGAACTGAAGTATCAATTAGCGATTGAAGATTTTGCGCAATCAACTGATAATTTCCACTTGAAAAAAACTCGTCATTAATAGTGCTGGCATGGGCGAGATACATTTTTAAATAAGAGGTGTCGGCCAACAGATTTTTAATCAATGGTCTTGATGCATTTGTATTATGAAGCAAGGGCGTGAGTTGCTGCATTTGCGCAAGGTTCAAATTGGCGGTTCCTGTATTGGTAAAACTTCCGAAACACATATTTAAATCCCAGATGATTGGATTAAATAAATTGTTGTGATCGCGATATAAATAATAATTCTGTGCAAACTGACCGCTGTAACTGTCAAGGTTAACTGTTACATTATTGAATGCGAGCATCCATAGCGCCCTGTCAATATCAATAAACGAATCAATAATTGGGGTTGAATTGACTAATGCATTGCAAAGATTGACTACATCTTTCCATGCATAATCTGATTTCATTTCATACCGATCATAATATAAAGAACTGTCGGTTCCGAGATATGTAAGATTGGGAAGGTGTCCGTTAATTACACTTTCCGGATTTCCTTTAACAAATGTTTTATCGGAAGAATAAAAATGTTTTTCTAAAAAAACAGAACTGATATCTTCAGCATTGCTATAAACACCATAATAAATTCCATTGATATAAACTTTTGCAAAGTTGCAAAGGGGCGCATGCATGTAATTGCGTAAAATTTTATAAGCCATTACTTCGCGTATGCATGAAGGGTCAGAAAAACCATTGCTAAGCTTGATATCTTCATAGCCAAAATAATTTGCATTGTTGTGAATGAAATCTAATTTGATATGCATCGGATTTTTTTGCAACGAAGAGTCATACGAACTGTTCCCTTTATATCGTACACCCGCACTATCGAAAACAACGCCATTGATTTTAACTTCGGAGGCAAGCAGGTAGTTTCCCGCACCATATTTTGCTGTGTCTAATTGGTAGTCCCAATTGTTGTTAGTAAAAGTTATTTCAATAAGCTGAATAGTATCTTCAGCATAAAAATTGTTCTGTGAAAAAGCAGAATTAGAAATGATAATAAAAAAGGTGCTGAGGGCAATTATGATTTTCATTTACAAATTATTTGCAGTTGAATTTCCGGGAACAGATTTATAATTAAAGCAATATAGCAGAGGCTAAAATAGAATTACAGCACGCAATAAAAAACTGATTGCAACCACGATAAATTTTATCAGTTGAATAATGACTCAAAGTCATTGGAAAAGCTATCAGGTTACAGAAAATGTTTTGTGCAGCAGCTAAATAAACAGAAGGGCAAAATTCATTGATGAATTATTCGTAAACCCTTTTCAGATTCACTTCTTTAGGCGGAATCAATATCAACGGAAATTTTTCTATAGCAACTGAACTGGTATCTAAACCAAACTCGCGGCCTTCTTTGAGGGAAACTTTTTTCAGCAGGAAATATCCATCCATAATCAGCTTCTCGATAAACGGAAGCTCATTTTCAAAACTCAAAAACTTTTCAATCACTACGAAACGGAAATCACCGGATACATTTTGTTTGTTCAATGATTCGTAGCGACTCACGGTATCCACTTCGTTGTTAGCTGCCATGTTTTCCACCACTTTCTTAAAATATAAATTAATACGCGGAGCCATTCTGAAACCCAGCATAAAATCAACCCGGAACACATCGCCGGGAACTAACGGAGTAACTACATATTCAAGCGTAAACGGTTCGTCAACTACATCCACATGCACAAACCAATACACATCGGCGCGCTTGGGTTGTTTGTTGAAAATGGAATAGAAAATTTTCGATTCCATTTGCGATGGATAATCAGCACTGGTCAGATAAATAAGATGAGAACAATATTTCGGAATGGTTACATCATCGCTCAATGCTTTCAGCGGGGGTAAAAAATCTTTCACATTCACAAACTCAAGATAACGGTTTTTGATTTTGCGTGCATTGAACCATACATACATAACCAGAAAAAACAGCGTACCTAATATCATGGTTACATAACCACCATGTGCAAACTTGGTGAGATTGGCAAAAAGAAACCCGAGTTCTATTGTGACGAACACAAGCGCCATTAACACCACCAGTGTAATGGAACCACGGCGCACATATAAAAATGTTCCGAATAAAATGGTATCCATCAGCATTCCGAAGTTGATGGTTAAACCATAAGCGGCCTCCATGTTTCTTGATTCTTTAAAAAACAAAACCATGGCAACGCACCCGAAAAATAAAATTCCGTTGATACTCGGAACAAATATTTGTCCGCGCAAATCGGTTGGATGAATGACCCGAACCTTCGGCCACAAATTCAATCGCATGGCTTCATTTATCAATGTAAAACTTCCTGTTATTAGTGCCTGACTTGCAATAACCGAAGCAGTAGTTGCGATGATGATTCCGATAATGACAAACCATTCAGGCATCACCGCAAAAAATATTTGTGTATCAATTATTTCTCCCTGATGAGACATCAGCCACGCACCCTGACCAAAATAATTTAACAGCAAACATGTTTTTACAAATATCCAGGTCACCCGAATATTGAGTTTTCCGCAATGACCGAGATCTGAATACAATGCCTCGGCACCGGTGGTGCATAAAAATACAGCTCCCAGTAAAAAGATTCCTTTCGGATAATGTGCTAATAAATCATAAGCGTATTTTGGGTTAATGGCATTCAATATTCCCAAATGATCATTCAGATTATAAATACCAATTGCGCCAAGCATGGTAAACCATACAAACATGATTGGTCCGAAATAACTTCCAACCAATTTGGTTCCTAAGCGCTGAAAAAGAAAAAGCACGCAGAGAATGCCAATAACAATTGGAACAACCGGAATATCAGGGTCATATAATTTTAATCCTTCAATGGCTGATGTTACGGTAATGGCTGGAGTAATCATTCCATCGGCCAACAACGCGGCTCCACCAATGATTGCCGGAAACACTAACCACTTTGCACGCTTGCGCACCAGGGCGTACAATGCAAACACACCGCCTTCTCCTTTATTATCAGCACGAAGAATAAGTATGATGTACTTGATGGTGGTTTGTAAAGTCAAAGTCCAGAACACGCAACTCAATCCGCCATAAACCAATAACTCGCTTACCGGTCTGTCACCTAAAATTGCCTGCATTACATAGAGCGGAGAAGTTCCGATATCACCGTAAATGATTCCGAGTGTAACTAATAATCCGGCAAGAGTGAGCTTGTTAGGCCCGTGATGTTTTTCCAAGAAGTGCTATAATAAGCGGCGACAAATATATACTTGTGTTTATTCAACATTCAAATAAGTAGCATCTTTAATTTTTACCAAAGCTACACAAGTGTATTTTTTAGTTTTGACGCAATTCAAAAAAGCATGTCGAACACACTTCTGATTATTTTATTTATTGTTGGTTATGCAGCCATTGCATTGGAACATCCACTTCGTGTAAGCAAAACTGCAACTGCATTATTGTTAGCGGTTGTTAGCTGGGTGATATTGATTATGATGCATAACGGCACTAAAAACTCATTGCTTCCTGAGCTCTCTCATCACCTTGCAGCTATTTCAGAAATAGTTTTCTTTCTGATGGGGGCTATGGCCATTGTTGAGTTAATTGATACGCATCGTGGATTCAGGGTAGTAAGCAACCTGGTTAAAACAAAAAACAAAAGTTCGCTGCTGTGGATTATTTGCTTCATTACTTTTTTTCTTTCACCCATACTCGACAATCTCACAACTTCCATTGTAATGGTTTCCATTCTTCGTAAAATGATTGATGATAAAAAAGACAGAATGATTTTCGCATCAATGGTAATTGTTGCTGCAAATGCGGGAGGAGCGTGGTCGCCGATTGGTGATGTAACAACTACTATGCTTTGGATAGGCGGACAAATTTCTGCAACCAACATTATTAAAATGCTTTTTATTCCGAGTCTGGTTTCCATGTTATTGCCGCTTATTTATTTCAGTTTTAAAATGAAGGGAGAAAAAATTAATGAGATAGAAAAGGATAAGGAAATTCCGCAACCCTATTCCACGCATATTTTTATTCTTGGAATTTTGAGTTTGATTTCAGTTCCGGTTTTTAAACAACTTACACATCTTCCGCCGTACATGGGAATATTATTGGGGCTGTCGGTAATGTGGGTGATAACAGAAATTCTACATTCAAAACGCGAGCGAAAAGATTTGCAGGTGGCAAGTGTGTTAAGTAAAATTGATTTGAGTTCCATTTTATTTTTTGTTGGAATACTGCTAACTGTTGCTGCACTGCAAACTGCCGGCATACTTGAACACACGGCTAACTGGTTAGATACAACCATTCCCGACAAAGACTTTGTTGTCACTTTGCTTGGAGTTGCTTCTTCTATTATTGATAATGTTCCGTTAGTAGCCGCCACAATCGGAATGTATCCTTTGCATCTGTTTCCCATGGATCATAAAATGTGGGAGATGATTGCATTTTGCGCCGGCACTGGTGGAAGTTTATTAATCATTGGTTCAGCTGCAGGTGTGGTAGTTATGGGAATGGAAAATATTTCGTTCGGTTGGTACCTGAAAAAAATGACACTCCCGGTTTTGATAGGATATCTTGCGGGTGTGGGTTGTTATTTGTGGATTTATGAACTTATAGCGGGATAAATAGAATCTGCTCACTTGCTTGTTCAATTATAATAGTTTACTGAAACAGTAAACAAACGAAAAATATTTTTTCAAGACTATACAATTCATTCTGTTGAAAACCGTTGGTTGCAACACAAAGGGTCATTCTATTTTTGAGCACTTCAAAAAAACATTCAGCGTGGATAGTGATAAACCGGTGCAGCATTCATTCAGGCTGATTTTATTTACTGCTGTTATTGTATCGTGTTTATCATTTATCAAAACTGATTTTCACATTGGAAGTTTCACCGCAAAAAAAATTGACTTCTTCAGCAATCTGAAATCAAAGCCGGTGAAGAAGATAAAAAAAATTTCTCCTCCGCCTGCACCCCCTGCTAAAGATTCGATGGCGCGAAAAGCGGATGTGTTATTGATTGAACAATACGAAGGAGACACTTCAACTGAGTGGAAACATTTTTTCGCAAAACTTCAACGAGTGGAGAAGGGAGATAAAACTGTTGTGCGCATTGCCTGGTTTGGTGATTCGTTGATTGAAGGTGATATCATCACGCAGGATGTACGAAATGAATTACAGAAAAAATTCGGAGGTAAAGGAGTTGGGTTTGTTCCAATTACTACGCATGTTCCGGGATTCAGACAAACTATTGGATGGACATTTTCAAATAACTGGAAAACTTATTCGCTCACTGATTCGGTAAAACACAAAGTGCCTTACGGGCTTTATGGGCAAGTATATCAACCAAAAATTTTAAAAGGTGTTACTGATTCTGTTGCGATAGAAAAGGAAGCGAGTCGTGTGAAATACAGTGGTGCATACAGTAAACTCGATGGATTGAGTCCGCTTTACAATGTTTTCATGATATACAGCCGTGCTGATTCGGGCGATTATATTTTATACAAGCTGAACAATGGCGCTCCACAGCGAAAGGATTTACAAGCCGGCGAAAAATTAAACCGGCTAGTCATCAATCAAAATAATCCCATCAATTCCATAGAAGTTCAATTTGTGCCTGTTGATACTTTATTTGTTTATGGTTTCTCCATTGAATATGGAAAAGGAATTCTGGTTGATAATTATTCATTGCGTGGTTCATCAGGCATTCATTTATCGGGAGTAAAAAGCGGTATATTAAAACAAATTCAGCAACTGCTCAATTATGATTTGATAGTAATGCAGTATGGAATAAATGTGGCGACAGTAAAAACCGATGATTACAGTTGGTACGAACGAAGCATAACTAAAACCATCAATTATCTGGAAACAATTTTCACCAACACCCCGATTTTAATTGTTAGCTGCAGTGATAGAAGCATTAAGCAAGATGATACCTACATCACTATGCCAACTCTTACATCACTCATATCATCACAACGAAAAATTGCTGCTAATACAAATTCTTCCTTCTGGGATTTGTTTGTTGCAATGGGTGGTGAAGGTTCCATGATTAAAATGGCGGATGCAAAACCTGCATTGGCAAATAAAGATTACACCCATTTTAAAACTGCAGGCGGCAGAGTGATTGCAAACCTATTCGTGAAATCTTTATTGTTTGAATACGATTGGTATTTATCACACCCGGAAAAAAAGAAAGAACTTTGAAAATTTTTTTATTCATACCAGTTATCATTTTGATTTTTGTGTGTGCTGATACAAATGCGCAAACCACCGAGGAAATCACCCGACCATATACATTCATTCGCGATACTTTAAATTACCTCATAAATGATTCAGCGCTAAGTGGTTTTTATAAAAAGCTGGATGAACTGCAAAACGGAACACGCGATAAAGTTGTGGTCGTTCACATCGGTGATTCACACATTCAGGCAGATTATTTTTCAGGAATGATGCGCGAAAAACTGCAACGCAAATTCGGCAATGCAGGAAGAGGATTAATATTTCCTTATCGCGCTGCCAAAACAAATGAGCCGAGAAATTATACGACCAAAACAAACATCACCTGGGAAGCTAAGCGAAATGTTTTTCCGAAATTGCAATTACCGATTGGCATAGGCGGAATTACCATCAGAACTTTTGATGAAACAGCATATCTCGATTTTACTATTCAGGATGCGGATAGTTTGAATTATGCGTTCAGTAAAATAAAAGTGTTTCACTACAAAGCGCCCGATGCTTTTGATTTATCTGTAACAGACCAATCACAAACCAATCTGGCTTACATCAATTCACGAATCACGACTCCCGATTTTTTTACCACTGAAATTTTGTTGCGCGATACTACGCGCAGTTTTCAATTGCACCTGATTAAAAGCGACAGCACACAATTGCAATCCATGATTTATGGTGTGGAGTTGGAAAATTCGCAGAAAGGTTTGGTGTACAATATGGTTGGCGTGAACGGAGCTATGTTTGCGCACTACGATAGTTCGGTGTACTTCGTTGACCAGTTGGTATCGCTTAACCCTGATTTGATAATTATTTCGCTCGGAACAAATGAAGCCTTCACGAAATATTTTAATGAATCGGAATTTGCAGAGAACATTAGTAATGTGATAGCAAAAATTAGGATATCCATTCCCAATGCAAATTTTTTACTCACTTCACCACCCGATGGTTATCGGTATCGCAAGTACAAAAATGCGAGTGTGGCGAAAGCGGTGGTGGTGCAAAAATATTTCTGCGAGCACAACAATGCCGCCTTCTGGGATTTTTATCATTTGATGGGTGGCTATGGTTCCATATATAAATGGTACACAAAAGGATTGGCGCAACGGGATTACCTGCACTTAACCAAAGCAGGATATGAATTGCAAGGGCACTTGTTGTTCAATGCATTGATGGAATCATACAATATGACTAAGGTTCAGTAAAAGATGTTTGATAAAATTCTTCATCAGCTTACTTATCATCAGAATGAGCCCATGCTCTTCAACACCGGAATATTTCTGTTCCTGTTTCTGGTGTTGCTGTTCTTTTATCAGTTCGTTTACAAAAAAGAAAATGCACGCATCACTTACCTCACCATCTTCTCGCTTTACTTTTATTACAAGTGCGGTGGCTGGTTTTTTCTGTTGCTCATTCTATCTACCATAATTGATTATGCCATTGCCAACTACATTTATAAATCAAATTCGAAACGCGATCGAACGGCATGGCTCGTTCTGAGTTTGGTTATCAATCTCGGATTTCTCGCCTACTTCAAGTACACTAATTTTTTAATTGGAATTGTAAACGATTTAAAACTCGGGCAATTCGATGCAATGGATATAGTGCTGCCCGTCGGCATTTCGTTTTACACTTTCCAGGTGCTGAGTTACACCATTGATGTGTATCGCGGAATACTGAAGCCCGCAAAAAATATTTTCGACTTTGGTTTTTACATCAGCTTCTTTCCGCACTTAGTGGCAGGACCCATTGTGCGCGCTTCACTTTTTCTTCCGCAGATTCATACCGATATAAAAATCACGAAGGAAGACCGTGCCGCTGCTGTGTTTCTCATTCTCACCGGGCTGTTTAAGAAAGCTGTTATCAGTGATTACATCAGCGTGAATTTTGTTGATCGCGTGTTTGATTCACCTGCACTTTACACCGGCTTCGAAAACCTGATGGCGGTGTATGGTTATGCCATGCAGATTTACTGCGACTTCAGCGGCTACAGCGATATGGCAATCGGTATTGCATTGTTGCTCGGTTATCGGTTGGGAATAAATTTCAATCAGCCGTATCAGAGCGCGAGCATCACCGAGTTCTGGCGGCGGTGGCACATTTCGCTCAGCAGTTGGCTGCGCGATTATTTATATGTGCCGCTCGGCGGAAACCGCAAAGGCAAACTACGGCAGTATATAAACCTGTTCATCACCATGCTGCTCGGCGGCTTGTGGCATGGCGCTTCGTGGAACTTTGTGCTCTGGGGCTTTTTACATGGAGTGGCGCTCGCACTCGATAAATTATTTCGGACTTATGTGAATGTGCCGAAAACATTTTTGATGCGCGCACTCGGTGTGCTGCTCACTTTTCATTTCGTTTCGTTTTGCTGGATATTTTTTCGTGCGCAGGATTTTGCCACAGCAACAGAAATGCTCTCGCGCATATTCCAGAACTTTGAAGGCGCCATAGCCATGCAGTGGATGCGCGGCTATGCTTTGGTGTTTGCACTTATCGTGTTCGGATACCTCACACATTTTATTCCTGCAAAGTGGAATACGCAGTCAGAAATTATTTTATCGCGCGCACCCATCATTGCGCAATCACTCGCGCTGGTGTTTGTGATTTGGATGGTGATACAAGTGAAGAGCGCGGAGATACAGCCGTTTATTTATTTTCAGTTTTAGTTCGGAAGGGAAAAGAGTTTACTTTTATACTTATGAAAAAGATTTTACCACTTCTTATTGTTTCTTTTTTTGTGG
>CAMDOA010000025.1 GCA_945903305.1 Chitinophaga pinensis | reverse complement strand
AATATCGTTGGTCAGTTAGTTTATAATTCTTCAATTGCGGCAGGTAAAAATGCTTCATCACAAAAAATACTTCTTGAAAATATTGCTGATGGTTTGTATGAAGTGGTGTTAAATAACGAAGAGCTGACATTAACGAAGCGATTGATTATCCAGAAATAAAATTTCAGAATTGTGATTTTAGAATTAAGATTTTAATAAAGACGACGGTATTAAAATATTAATTCACAATTCTAAAATCACAAGTTCTCTTTTTTCATTTTATAAATCACCTTTCTTTTTTTCAATTCATCGAGTAGGTAATGAAAATTAGTTTCTTCTTCGCCTAAATATTCAGGTGGATTAATTCCTGTTCGTGAATACTTTTTTTCCAATAATAATCTTACAGCAGCAGTACAAGTGAAACCTGTCGTTCGCGCCATGGATGATGTTTGAGTTTCCTTATCGTATTGATCAAACAAATCGTAAGTGTATCGGATTGCTTTTCCGTTTTCATTTCCTTCCACAATTACCCGCATCACGGTAAATTCTTCTTCACCTGTTTGATACTTCCATTTTGGCAACATAACCGCAGCGGCCACATCAATCGGCCGAATTGTTTTTCCTTTCACCAAAATTTCTTCTTCGCTGAAAAATCCCATATCGCGTAATTGTTCCATTGCCTGCCTATGACCAGGATAGCGCAATGTTTTTTCTTTCATGTTTTTAATTTTCATTGTTTTCAGAATGCTGCGCAAGCCATCTGAGTTAAATGATTCGAGTGTGCCGATGTTTTCGAAGTGAATGAATTCTGGTTCGGTTAGTGCAGGTCGTGTAATTATTTCAAAATTCTCCACCAATCGAGCAGGGCGAGTGTATTCTTCTATTACATCAATTGGAGAAAAAGGTGCTTTGTATTGAAAGGGTAATTTTCGTTCGAATGGCAAACCACCAACCAGGCATTCAAAATTTTCAATCTTCATTCGTTGGTTGTGATAACCGAGAATAATATTATCCATACCCGGTGCCACACCACAATCAACTATGGCTGTTACAATATTTTGTTTTGCCAAGTCATCTAACAAAAAAGCATCCTCTGGGAAGAATGATATATCAACTACCTGCTTTTTGTTTTTGAGAATAGTTTTCAGCGTTTCAAAACCCATGAAGCCCGGAACTGCACCCACCACACAATCAGCATCGGCAATTAATTTTTCGATTTCATTTTCATCAGCAAGATTTGATTTTTGTGTTTGAATGTTCGCCGTGTTTTTAAGTAGCGATAAACTTTCGTCGCTGATGTCAGCCGACAACACTTTATAATCTGCTGCCAAATCTTTCGCAATGGTGCGGCCAACCATTCCTGCTCCGAGTATTACAATTTTTTTCATTTCGCAAATGTGTGGCAAGCTAAATCAAGTAGCAAGAAATATAAATGTTGTTATTATTTCAATTCACATATACTGTATCCCAAATAGATATATTTTCTGGGTTTTGAAATTCCAGATAATAAACTCCTGATTTTTTTTCTTTGAAATAATAAATTGCTTGCTTCAAAGCAACCACTTGCGTACAAATATTACATGGTTCTGTATCTTCAAAGGTTTTTATTCGAATCGTATTCCCGCTTTTTTCATCCTCAAAATGGTGAACGCTTCCACGCGAATTTGAAGTGTTGTAGATTACAGTAAGCTGAAGTTTTTCATTCGTTTTTACTGATGAATTATTTGCAGCTATCGAAACATTATACCACTTAATATTCTTACATTTCTGTTTTTCACAGCTCATTATTATAGCAAACAATATTATTGCAATAAGAAATAGTAAGAATTTCGAAAAAATATTTTTCATCTTTTTCATACGACGATAAAAAAAATTATTCGCTGCATTCTTGTTGTAAAATTTAAGCAATGAGAATATTATTTCGATAACATTATTTTCTTACCCGATTTGAAATCAAGAATGATTTATATCTCAATTTCAAATCTCGAAATCAAGCCTTTGCCATTTCAGTTATCGCTTTTACAAATTTATCCAGTTCATAAAGTTGAGTATATACATTGGGTGTTACTCGCACATGTTTAAAATGTTCGTACTCGATGTTCACCGTATGAATTTTATACTTATTAAAAAGCACATCGTTAATAGCGTTTAACTCCATGCCTTCAATATAAAAAGTGCCGATGCCGCAACCGTACTCCGGCTTCATTGAAGTATATAGTTTCACTTTCGGAAGGTCTTTAACTTTTTCGTACCAGTAATTTTTCAGGTACATAAGTCGCGTTTGTTTTTTCTGAATGCCGATGGCATTGTGAAACTCAATGGCATAACCGATTGATTGCTCAATGGGAAAACTGCGAGTACCGAGTGATTCAAACTTGCGGATGTCTTCACTATTAGGTTTATCATTTGCGAATAATGGCCACAGTGTTTTTATCTTTTCTTTTTTCACCCACAACATACCGGAGCCAATGGGCGCGCACAACCACTTGTGCAGGGCAGTTCCCCAGTAGTCAACTCCAAGGTCCTGAATTTTAAAATCAATGTGACAGAAACTGTGAGCTGAGTCGCACACAAATTCCACCGCCGCATTTTTTGCGCGTACAACATCCGTGATTTTTCGAACCGGAATAAATTGCCCGCTCCAGTTGATGCAGTGCGTGAGGTGCATCACTTTTGTTTTGTTAGTCACCGCATCAGCATAAATTTTAGTGAAGTACTCGTCATTCTCCTGTGGTAAAATCAAATCGAGCCATACGAGTTTTATTCCTTCACGCTTCTCGCGCTGCCGCCAAGCATTCATCATGTTCGGGTAATCCTGCTTGCACAATATCACTTCATCACCTGCTGAAAGATTAATTCCGAAGATGGCAGTCTCCAGTGCTTCGCTTGCATTTCTGTTGATTGCTATTTCTTCAGGAGAAACTCCGGCGAGGTTTGCCAGATTTTCGCGCAGTGGTTCACGACCCATATCCATCACACGCCACATGTAGTAGGTTGGTGTTTCGCACGCCATGCGATTGTATTTGTCGAGCATGTCTTGCACAATAATGGGCGAAGGGCTCACACCACCATTGTTCAGATTTATAATAGAGGGCGAAACAGAATAGGCGAGTCGAATCTGGCGCCAGTAATCTTCATCCATCGCCGCATCTATTGCGGATGTGTGATTGAAATTTTTCAGTTTGCCGATTACTTCTTCTGCTTTTGCTTTTTGCAAAAATGATGGCAGTGTGATTCCTGCAGCTGATGTGAGTGCTGCATTGCGTATAAAATTTCTTCTTGAATTATTTTCCATCAGTTAAAATTATTTTGGTGGGATTAATGATTGCGCAATAGTTTTCTGAAAATGGAAATGTATTGAAGAAAAACATATTTTTTTAATTGCCTCATTGCTCAAACCGGTCCTTAATAATTTTATCGAGCGCATACATTTCATCGCGAAAGCGTGCTGCCTGAATAAAATCTAAATCTTTGGCACTCTTCTCCATATTTTTTCGGGTATCGCGAATTGATTTTTCCAGTTGATCGCGGCTCATATATTTTAATACCGGATCGGCAACCAGCGATGCTTCGTTATTTTCAATATACGCGTTTGCTTCGGCAGGTCTGATTTGCAACACAGCACTCTGATCCAGAATTTGTGCACGCGATTTTAAAATAGTCATGGGCACAATGTTGTGCTTGAGGTTGTAAGAAATTTGTTTTTCGCGGCGGCGGTTTGTTTCATCAATGGTTCGTTGCATACTTCCTGTAATAGTATCTGCATACATAATCACTCGACCATTTGCATTTCGTGCAGCACGACCGGCAATTTGTGTGAGCGAGCGTTGGTTGCGCAGGAACCCTTCTTTATCGGCATCCATTATTGCCACGAGCGATACTTCGGGTAAATCCAACCCTTCGCGCAAAAGATTTACGCCAATCAACACATCAAAAACACCAAGTCGCAAGTCGCGTAAAATTTCAACCCGCTCCAATGTTTCAACTTCAGAATGTATGTAACGGCAATTCACATTGAGTCGCGTCATGTACTTACTCAACTCTTCCGCCATTCTTTTGGTTAGTGTGGTGACTAAAGTGCGCTCACCTTTTTTTGTGGTATTGTCAATTTCTTCCAACAAATCATCCACCTGATTTAAACTTGGTCGAATATCAATGGATGGTTCGAGCAAACCTGTGGGTCGCACAACCTGTTCCACAAATGCGCCACCGGTTTGTTCCATTTCATAATCAGCAGGAGTGGCACTTACATAAATTGCCTGCGAAATCATTTTTTCAAACTCATTAAAATTGAGCGGACGATTATCCATTGCTGATGGTAAACGAAATCCATATTCCACTAAATTCTGTTTGCGACTTCTGTCGCCACCATACATACCGCGCACCTGAGGAAGAGTAGCATGACTTTCATCCACTACTAATAAAAAATCTTTCGGAAAATAATCAATCAAACAAAATGGTCGTTCGCCGGGCATACGACGATCTAAAAAGCGAGAATAATTTTCGATGCCTGAACAATACCCCAGCTCCTTAATCATTTCCAAATCAAAAGTTACCCGCTCACGAAGTCGCAATGCTTCCTGTGTTCTTCCAATGGAATCGAAATAATCGCTTTGCTCTTTCATTTCATCCTGAATATCGGCCATTATAATATTGAATTGATCGCGCGGAGCGAGATACATATTAGCCGGGAAAATGGCTGCGTGTTCGGTGGTGCCGATTTTTTTTCCAGTCTCTACATCAAAAGTTGAAATCTCTTCAATCAAATCGCCGAAAAAAGAAAAGCGATAAGCATAATCAGCATACGGAAGAAACACATCTACAGTATCGCCCTGTACTCTGAAATTTCCGCGCTTGAATTCACCTGTCGAGCGGGAGTATAAACTGTTCACTAATTTATGAAGAAATCCATTGCGCCCCATTACATCTTGCTCCTGAATACGAATAATATTTTTACTGTACTCGGTTGGATTTCCCATTCCATAAATGCACGAAACAGATGCAACAACAATTATATCTCTTCGACCACTCATGAGTGATGTAGTAGTTTTTAATCGAAGCTTTTCCACTTCAGCATTTACCTGCAAATCTTTTTCGATGTATAAACCTGATGCAGGAATATATGCTTCCGGTTGGTAGTAATCGTAGTAAGAAACAAAGTATTCGACAGCATTCTCCGGAAAAAATTGTTTGAACTCGCCATACAACTGTGCTACTAATGTTTTGTTATGACTGAGAACTAATGTCGGGCGATTAAGTTTCTCTATCACATTGGCAATGGTAAAAGTTTTTCCCGAACCTGTTACACCGAGCAACACCTGCGCATGGTCGCCGTTTTTTACGCCCTGCACTAATTGTTCAATAGCTTCGGGTTGATCGCCTGTGGGTTTAAAAGGTGAAATGAGTTTGAAATTCATGCAGTATGCAAATTAAATCAAATACAGTTTGAAGATTTATATTAAATAATTTCGATTATCGATGATGCAGGAATTCTGCAAATTGCTTTAAATATTCGTTCATTATAAAAAACATTGAAACAATGATTTGAATTAATTCTACTGTTTCAAGAGCTGAGAATGTGTGATTTTATTGGAACATGTAGTTGAAAATATTTCATCTCCAGATATACTTTTATATAGTTAACAATTGGAAATTGTGAAATCGTGAAATAATTTTTGAACTGCGGAAATATTTAACAAACAATTCCAATTCACAAAAGAATATAGAATTAAAATTTATTGAAACTCAATGTTTAAAATGCCTGGTTCCAGTCAGCACCATTGCCATGTTGTACTGATTGCAATAATCAATGCTCTCTTTATCTTTTATCGAGCCGCCGGGTTGAATCACCGCAGTTATTCCGGCTTCATCTGCAATTTGTACGCAATCCGGAAACGGAAAAAATGCATCGGATGCCATCACTGAATTTTTTAAATCGAATCCGAATTGTTTAGCTTTTTCAATTGCCTGGTTCAATGCATCCACTCTTGAAGTTTGTCCGCACCCCATTGATAGTAATTGCTGGTTACGCACCAAGGTGATGGTGTTCGATTTTAAATGTTTGCAAACTTTCGATGCAAATTCCAAATCAGTTAGTTGATTTTTATCCGGAGATTTTACAGTGGCTATTTTAAACTCTGCTGCTACATCAGTTTTCGAATCTTCATCCTGCTCAATTACTCCGTTCAAAATATTTTTGAATTGTTTTCCTTCGGGAATATTTCTTTTTTGTTGCAGAATGATTCTGTTCTTTTTTGATTTCAGAATTTCCAATGCTGCGACCTCATAATCCGGCGCAATCAGAATTTCCAAAAATAATTCGTTCACCAGTTTTGCAGTTGATTCATCCATTTTCCGGTTGGTGATTATCACTCCTCCAAAGGCACTCACCGGGTCGCCGGCCAATGCTTTCTTCCATGCTTCCGATAAATTTTCGTCACTCGCCACCCCACATGAATTGGTGTGCTTGATAACTGCAAATGATGGCGCATCAAATTCTTTTATCAATTCCATGGCCGCATGCACATCCACCAGATTGTTGTACGAAAGTTCCTTGCCGTGAAATTGTTCTAAAAGTTCATCTAAGTTTCCATAAAAAATTCCTTGTTGGTGTGGATTCTCCCCGTAACGCAACACCTGTGATTGATGAATGCTCTTTTTAAAAACAGGAAGTTGCGTGGTGGAATTAAAATAATTAAAAATGGCAGTGTCATAATTTGAAGTTACCGCAAAAGCTTTCGCAGCAAAAAATTGACGGTCGCTGATTTCGCTGCTGCATTTTTTATTGGTGAGAATTTCCAGCAAAGCCGGATAATCATTTTGCGAAGCACAAACCAACACATCTTTAAAATTTTTCGCCGCCGCACGAATCAAACTGATTCCGCCAATGTCAATCTTCTCAATAATTTCACTTTCGTCGTCAGTTTTCAAAAGCGTTTCTTCAAACGGATATAAATCAACAATCACCAAATCAATTGTGTCAATTTTATGTTGAGCGAGTTCAACCCAATCCACTTCGTTATCTCTTCGTGCTAATATTCCACCGAATACATGCGGGTCTAAAGTCTTTACTCTTCCACCCAAAATAGCCGGAAAACCTGTAATATTTTCTACCTTTTCGCAGGTAATTCCAAGGGCAGTAATAAAATCACAAGTGCCTCCGGTCGAAATCATTTTTACTCCACATGCATGAAGTTTTCTGATAATTGGTTCCAGGTTGTCTTTGTAATAAACCGAAATGAGTGCTGATTTTATATTAACCTGATGCATTGAAATTTTTTTAGAAGTCGCAAATGTAATGTTGCAGTTGAGCAGAAACAGTTAAGAAAATAAGGTGTTGGTAATTTTTATAAATCGAATACAGGTTAAAATAATTTAGAAAGAATAGTATGTTCGCTCCAATGCAAAAAGAAATTTCGCAAGAAACAGTATTCAATCGATTAGTTATTATTTCGGGCCTCTGCGCTTTCACTTATTTATTAATTCTTACGCAGATTTTTTTTAAAGAGCGCACTTGTTTTGCTGATATGTCGTTCATTTTGTTCAACATTATAAAAGATCAATCGCTCGCTATTCAGGTTAATAGGTTTGGTTCAGCGGTAACCCAGGTTTTTCCTCTTGCTGGTGTTTGGCTGGGTTGTTCATTGGAAACAATTATGCGATTGTACTCGGCATCATTTATTCTCTGGTACTTCGTGGTGTTTCTAATTTGCGTTTTTGTTTTCCGAAAACCAAAGTATGGGTTATTGATTTTGTTTTTTGCCACATTAATGGTTTCTGATACATTTTACTGGACCACTAACGAACAATTACAAGGCATAGCTTTTTGTATTTTGTTGTTTGCCTTTCTTGATTGGGGAAGGGAAAAACAAATTTCATTGTTGCTTTTCTATCCGATTTTATTTGCTGGAATTTTTACAGCTGCATTTTTTCATCCGCTTGTTTTAATTGGTTTTGTCTATTTCTGTATTTATAAATGGATAACCAACAAGCAATTAATCTGGCTCTATGCTCTTTTTATATTCTTAGGTTTTTATGTAATCAAATTACTGTTTTTTACAAGTAATAATTATGATCAAAACGCTTTTTCATTACTCAAAATGATTCCGGAAAAAGCACGATATTTTTTGGTATTAACTCCAACAAAAAATTTCATCTCTTATCTTTTCATCCATTATTATTTCTGGTTAATTGGTTTTCTGTTTTTACTATTCAATTATTTCAAAAAGAGAAATTGGAATAAATTATTACTTCTTGGCTCGTTCACAGTAATTTATTTATTTGTGGTAAACACCTGTTTTGCCGACGGAAATCTGAAGTTTTATATGGAGAGCCATTATTTAATGCTTGGGTTTTTTATTTCGATACCACTCAGTCTTGAAGTTTTTCCATCAATAAAAAAAAACAATTTGCTGCTTCTTATACTTGCACCCGGATTATTAATCCGATGTGCTGATTTAACACTGAACCATAAAAAGTTTAGTGAACGAATTAGCTGGATGGAAAATTTTCAAGCAAAAACAAATCATCTGAAAAATAAAAAACTATTAATTCATGATGCCAGTGTTCCAATGGATACACTACTCATTACATGGGGATCTGCTTATGAAACCTGGTTGCTTTCATCATTAAAAACCCCGCAAAATCAACGGAGCATTTTAATTGATTATGAATTGGAAACATTAAAATCATTAACCGTTGAAAACAAATCTTTTTTTACACGATGGGGTTTGTTTGCTTATTCAGATTTACCGGTCAAATATTTTTCATACACCGACACTTCTGAATATATACTTTTTGAAAACAAGTAGAGAATTATATAATTTTTCTGATCGCTGTTTTTTCTGTAAATAAATCGTTTTCATCTAAACCCTTTAACAAATTTATTCCTGGCTGTTTTCCAATTTCAATTGAACCAAATTGGTTTTCAATTTCTAAAACCTTGGCTCCATTAATTGTAGCCCAACCTAGCAAAGTTTCTGTTTTTATCTTCGGAAAATTTGATTGAATGGTTTTTATTTCATCCAGAATGCAAAGTGAATTATTTGAAGCCAGACTATCGGTACCTATGCAGACTTTATCCTTTACCTGCAACCAAATAGTATAATCAGGCAAACGATTTTCAATATACAAATTTGCATTCGGACAGGCGCACCAAAAAATATTTTTAAATTCTTCAGAAACAATTTTCATTTCCTGCTCGGTTGTAAATGTGTTGTGAACCAACAATGTCTTTTTTTCTTTTGGCAGAAACTGTAACAAATAATCAATGCTTCGTTTTCCGGATGGATGAAATACTTCAGAAGAATTTAATTTGAAAAAATCATTAATCAGCATTTTAAAATCTCCAGTTCCATCCAAAAAGAATTTTGTCTCTGCATCAGTTTCCTGATTGTGAATGCTGAAAAGTTCAGGGTAATTTTCTTTCCAGTTATAAATCAATTTCATCAATTCAGGCGGAACCGAATAAGGCGCATGCGGTGTAATTGATGCAGCCAGATTCATTTCTTTGGCTTTCAAAAAAACTTTTTTCGCATCAGTGAAATACTGTTCTGCATTTTCAGGTTTGAAACCATAGGCTTCAACAAATGTGTGATAATAAATTTTTGATTGTTGTTTTATTAAAAGTGAATGGTCATCGTTACTTATATCGCCAACAGCCACAATTCCACTTCGAATCATTTCCTGATTTGCAATTTCAATTTCTTCAAGAACAACTTCAAACTTTTCATTCCGGATAGTCAAAAGGTCTTTAACAAACTGAACCAAACCATTTCCTTTTGCAATACGGTTTCGCATGTACGATAATTCTAAATGGCAGTGTGCATTCACAAATCCGGGGCAAATTGCTCCTTCAAAATTTTGTATTGAAGCGCTGTCATGTTTTTCAATTGAATCAATGTCCAAAATTTTTCCGGCATCATCGGTAATAAGCACTGATTTCTCCAACACTTCCTTTCCGGTAAAAATTTTATCCGCAGAATATTTTTTCATTCCAGGCAAAAATACCAACGAACAAAGGAACCTTTGAATAAATGAACAAATCAACCAATTTACCTCTGAACCCATCAACTAATACCGATGGCTTACATTTGCCGCCGCAATGAAAATACAGGATAAAAAAAACCTTCGCCACCTTTCGTTAGATGAAATAAAACAGGTGCTCGATGAACAAGGAGAAAAAACATTCCGCGCCACACAGGTTTGGGAATGGATATGGCAAAAAGGCGCTTCGTCAATTGACGATATGAGCAACCTTTCAAAAGAATTACGCGAAAAACTTAAAGAAAATTTCGACCTCTATTCTATCACGGTTGATACAATTCAGCGCAGTAGTGATGGAGTGGTTAAAGTTCGATTTAAAACTTCTGATAACTTTTTTATTGAGGGGGTTTTAATTCCGGCAATCGACAGGGTTACTGCATGTGTTTCATCGCAGGTTGGTTGCAGTTTAACCTGCACTTTTTGTGCAACCGGTTTAATGGATCGTGAACGGAACCTGACTCACGACGAAATTTTTGACCAGGTAGTTCAACTGAATAAAATTTCTGAAGAACAACACCAGCGCCGACTCACCAATATTGTTTTCATGGGAATGGGCGAACCATTACTGAACTACAGCAATGTGATAAAAGCGATTGATAAAATCAGCGCGCCCGATGGTTTAGTAATTTCTCCGCGAAGAATAACCGTTAGCACCGCCGGAATTTCTAAAATGATAAAGAAACTGGCAGACGATAAAGTTCGGTTTCGTTTGGCTCTTTCGTTACATGCTGCTGATGATCAGAAGCGCAGCCGGCTCATGCCAATCAATCAGGAAAATAATTTAGAAAGTTTAACCGAATCATTGCAATATTTCTGGGAGAAAACCGGCAATCGTATTTCATTTGAATATGTATTGTTTGAAGGTATTAATGACTCTTTACAAGATGCAAAAAATCTGGTTACGCTTTGTAAAAAGTTCCAATTAATCCATGTGAATCTAATTGAATACAATAAGGTTCAGGGAGTTCCATACAAAGGATTATCGTTCGATAAGATGGAAAAATTTTCTGCCATACTGGAAGGTTATGGCGTAAATACCACCATTCGTCGGAGCAGAGGTCGTGATATCGATGCTGCTTGCGGTCAATTAGCGAATAAGAAATAGTTGAACTAAAATGACTTACTTTTGTGTCCCTCTAAAAATAAATCCACTTATGACAGACCTTGAGAAACTCGTAGAAAGGATTACAGCTTGCGCTACTACTGTGCATGAAAACATGGGTCCCGGCTTCCCTGAAAAACATTATCAGGAGGCTATGATTAAAGAATTCGCTTCCACTAAACTTGCTTACAATACTAAGGAAGCAAAAACAAGAATGATTGATGGTGCACAGATTGGCGCCAGCCGAATGGAGTTCTTTGTTGAAAATATAATGATTGAGTTAAAAGCGTTGCCTCGTTTAGAAGTTCCGCACATGGTTCATTTCAGTAATGGTTTGAAAAAATCTGAAAAAGACATGGGCATGCTCATTAATTTCGGAACTCAGAAAATGCAGATTCGCACTCGTATGAACGAAAAGATTGAAATAGAAGAATCTTGAAATCAGTCATTAAGATGCAGTAATCGGTTTGCAGGTTACTTCTTTAATGAAATTATCAAAGCCATTCTTTCAAAAGAGTGGCTTTATTGTTTTCAGAGGTATTCATTTTCTTTTTATTAATTATTTCAATTTCATTCGAATTCAGAAAACTATTTTGAAATTTGCTGTTCAATAATTTTTTAATTGAAATAAACTATGCAAGCCATTATACCCGTTGCCGGTGCCGGCACAAAACTCCGTCCTCACACTTATACTCAACCAAAAGCATTAATTCCGGTTGCCGGAAAACCTATTCTCAGCTTCATTATTGATGAATTAGTAAAAGCGGGAGTAACAGAATACATTTTTGTGATTGGATACCTTGGTGAAAAAATTCGTGATTATGTAGAGAAGCAATTTCCTGATCTGAAAGTGAAATTTGTGGAACAGGAAGTTCGGGAAGGAACCGGACACGCAATTTGGCTGACAAATGATGTTGTAAATAAAAATGAAAAGGTCATAATTGTTTTAGGCGACAGCGTGTTTGATTCCGACATGAAATCAATTGTGGATTCAGAATATTCTTTGTTAGGTGTAAAAAAAGTGGATGACCCCAGAAGTTTTGGAGTGGCTGAAGTGAATGACGATGATATGATTGTGCGCGTGGAAGAAAAACCGCAAATCCCAAGAAGCAATCTTGCTCTTGTGGGTTTGTATAAAATTAATGAAACAGTTGCGCTTTACGATTCACTGGATTACCTGATAAAAAATAATGTGCGCACCAAAAATGAATTTCAATTGACTGATGCCATTATGCGCATGATTGATATTGGCGTTCCTTTCAAACCATTCAAATTAAACAACTGGTTCGACTGCGGAAAAAAAGAAGTGTTGCTCGAAACAAATTCTACGCTGTTACGCAAAGCCGGATTTGCAACTATTCGTAATCCGAAATTTGAACGGACAATTATTATTGATCCTGTTTTTATTGGCGAAAATTGTAAAATTCAAAATAGCATCATCGGACCCAATGTTACAGTTGGCGATAATGCCACCATTCAGAATTCAATTATTAAAGAAAGTATCATTGGGAATTTCACACAATTAGAATCGGTGAGTTTGCATGGTTCTGTTATTGGCAGCGACGCATTTATTCGTGGTCATAGTCAGAGTTTAAACATTGGAGATAATACAGAGATTGATTTGAGTTGAAGAAAAAAATTATCTGAGCTACATTTCGCTCGTGCAAAACAGAATCACAAAACTTTTCGGAATAAATTATCCCATCAATCAGGCTGGAATGATTTGGTGTTCGGGTTGGGAATTGGCTTCGGCAGTCAGCAATGCCGGCGCACTCGGCATCATTGGTTCGGGAAGTATGTATCCTGATATTCTGCGCGAACACATTCGAAAGTGCAAAGCCGCAACAACAAAACCATTTGCTGTGAATGTTCCGTTGCTGTATCCTGATATTGATAAACACATTCAGATAATTATTGACGAAGGAGTAAAAATCGTTTTCACTTCAGCAGGTAATCCGAAAACCTGGACTTCCATTCTGAAAGAAAAAAGAATCACTGTGGTGCATTTAGTGAGCAGTGCGTTGTTCGCGCAAAAATCTGAAGCCGCCGGAGTGGATGCAGTGGTGGCAGAAGGTTTTGAAGCAGGCGGTCACAATGGAAGAGAAGAAACAACCACAATGGTTTTAATTCCGTTGGTGAAGGAAGCTGTAAAAATTCCAGTGATTGCCGCCGGAGGAATTGCCAATGGAAAAAGTATGCTCGCTGCATTTGCGCTCGGTGCCGATGGAGTTCAAATCGGAACACGCTTCGCAGCAAGCGTGGAATCATCAGCACACGATTCATTTAAAAAAATAATTACCGAAACTCCCGAGGGCGGAACCATGCTCTCAATGAAAAAAGTAGTTCCGGTTCGGTTGATAAAAAATAAATTCTTCAATCAGATAAATGAAGCGGAACAAAAAGGTGCGAGTGTAGATGAGTTAAAAAATATTCTCGGTCGCGCACGAGCCAAGCGCGGAATGTTTGAAGGCGATTTGGAAGAAGGCGAACTGGAAATCGGTCAAGTGAGCGCACAGGTGCATGAAATAAAACCCGCAGCGGAAATTGTAAAAAATATATGGGAAGAATTTTTAGCTGCGAAAAAATCGCTTGCTGAATTATAGTTGATTGCCTTTTACCAGAGCAGCAGTTTGTTCCCACCCACAATTCATCACCACATCAATCACGCTCAATCCTTTTATAAACATTCCGTACAACTGCGGATATTCAGCGGGAGAAAATGAAGTGTAACGGAGTTCAATATTATTTGCAGCAAATAAATTTTCGTCGTTGTACTTGCGTGCGCCGTTTCCGCTTTGATAAATTGTTGCTCCGAGTGATTTACAAATTTCAATAATGCGGTTGTTCTTTTCATCAGCTGCTAATTTCATTTCCGATGCGAGTACAATTGGAGTGGTGATATTCAGCTTCTCACAAAACAGTTTAATCAAGTCTACATTCATTGAAGAAACCAATTCGTGTTTTGTGTTAAATACATTTTCAATAACCGGAAAAAATTCGGAAAAGAATTTTGCTTTTGAATAATTCAATTGAATGGTCTTCAGCATTTTCTTTTGCCATGGCTGCTGATTGTCAATCGCAATATCTTTTATCAGTTTGCTCTCCGCATTTTTTTTCACCGGAACAGAAATAAATAATTCGCCCTGTGCGGTTTTAATTTTTGTACGGTTGGTAATGGAGTTTGAATTGCCGCTCTGGTAATCGACATTATCGAGAATCACAAATACATCAGCCGAATAAATTTTATTAAAGTATCCGAGCCACGGAATAAAGTTGGGTTGATGAATGGCTATTATCTTTTGCATAATGAACAAATATCAATTTATCTATTGATTGAAAAGTGTATTCGGGTTAAGGTTATTGATTATCTTTTTCAATTTGATTTAAAAAACCGACGAGATTTTTAGTTTGACTATTAAATGAATAAGCTGATTTTATTTTTTTGATAGCTTTATTTCCGATTTCCATGTATTGATCTTTTAGATAGAAAATTTTTTCAAAGTAAGTAGTCCAATCTGCATCAGGTGGAATTAAAAACCCATTTTCGCAATCATCAATAATATCATTGTTTGCAGTTAATGCAGTAGCCATACTCACTACTCCGCAACCCATGTATTGAATCAACTTGAAACCACACTTACCTTTTTGCGTTTTTGAATTGGCTAAAGGCATAATTCCAATGTCGATTAAAAGTATTTGTTCCACTTCATATTTCTGATTCCATCGAATAAATTCAATTGGAAAATTGGCACCAATCTCCAGCGGATGGTCGCAAATCACGAGCAACCTGAAATTATATTTTCGACTCAGATTATTCAGAGCAGGAATCACAGTCATTAAACTTTTCAGATTTCCGCTTGCGCCGACCCAGCCAATAACCGGTTGCTGATTTATTACAGCATAATTTTTTGGTGCGTATTTTTCGTAGTCCACACATGTTGGCAGAATTAAAATTTGCGAGTCATTTATTTCAGGCCTCCATTCAGTTAATAAATCTTTCAGGTAACGGGAACCCGGTAAAAAAGCAGTATAATATTTTAACGAAGCAGAAAATTTCCGTGGCGATTCGAGCAACAGTTTTCCAAATAAAGAAATTTGTCTGGGTTCATTTTTAGCAGCAGTAATGTCATCGTCAAAATCAAGAATCCGCTTATCGTGAACAGATGAAAGAAATTTTTCGAAAAACAAATTTCCATAATCATTAAACTGCAATAATTCCCTGCGCACAATTACTATATCATAAAATGCAGAACCCAGAATATGTAAAAACCGAAACCAGAGAAACGCAATGAAAAAAAAAGGCATCGAACTTTTATGCGAAGTCAATTGCAGATATTCCCGATGTTCGAAAACATAAACCGACTTGGCTTTAAAATTATTTTCTCTTAAAACTTCAACCCACTTTCTTGAACGATATTTATTTCCGGCGCTTTCAGGTCCGAAAACTTCTAAATAAAAAACACTTGTTTTTCTTTTAGGAAAAAAAGTTTTCTTAATAATTTTTTTTACATGTTTAAAAAACAGTGTTCTGAAAACGACAATGAAAATCCAGATAACAATAAACCAAAACCAGAAGAAAATAAGAAAATAAAAGTTCAGTAATGCTTTAGAAACCCTGCTCATGACTCAGAGATAATTGAGTTTATGCATCCAATCGCTTTGCTGAGCGAACTCCAGTAAATCAAGGTGTTCATCCTTATTAAACCGGGCAGTTCGCTCACCATCAATTTCAGTTTTTATAAATTCAGAAAGTTTGCAGTGAACGAATGATTCCAGTTGCATGGTAGAAATTTCATCGCCTGCAATCAATTTTTCAAAACACACATGCAGCACTTGCCCCGGAAATAAATAATCACAACCAAATGCCTGCGCTGCATATTCTTCCCAGAGTTTTAACCCCTGCAATTTATTTTCGAGCCGCACCGAATGCCATTTATCGCTGTAATCAAAATTCAAATTCCGGCGGTATAAACTGATGGCCACATCCATTCCGTTCCGGTAAATATGAATCACTTTTGCTTTCGGAAATATTTTCATCCACTGCGAAAGGGTGAATGTATTTCGTGGATCCTTCCATCCCCAGCTATCTGAACTTAAAAACGAAAATGGTTTTAGCGGTTGCTTTTTGATTCTAGAATAATGCCTGAGAAACGAAAAATTATTAAAAAGTTTTAAATCAGCGTTATGCGGAATACCGGGATTGTCCCAAGTAAATTTTTCCTCTTCCATCCATGACGCATTAATTTTTTGAAAATACAATGACTCATGGTTTTTTGTCAAATCATACCCCATGTAAATTCCAGCCCGGTCAAGAATTCGAGCAAGCATACTGGTGCCAGAGCGATGCATACCAATAATTATAACAGGAGGAGAAATTAAATTCATCAGCTATTTTCAATCACAAATTAAATCAGCAATTTCATATTCTGTTGTTTGAAGTTTGCGCATTTCATTTTCCTTTGCGGTTACATGAATCGAAAAACACTTTTATTAATAGGCATTGTCTTTTTTATTGCGGCAGTTATATTGGTTGGCAGTAAGATTTATAGCTCGTATCACCGGCTCGAATTCACCAATGGAAATATAATTCCCGATATCCGGCTACCCAATCAAATCAACGACACCCTGTCACTTTATTCGCTGAAAGAAAATATAGTGCTTGTGCAATTCTGGGCTTCGTGGTGTGGCCCGTGCCGAATGGAAAACCGCAGTCTGGTGAATCTGTATTCAAGGTTCCAACATAGCCAAATGAAGGACGGCGGCACTTTTAAAATTTTCAGTATTTCGGTTGATAAAAATCCCGATGCCTGGAAAGAAGCCGTAGTGAATGATAATATGATTTGGACTAATCATGTGATAGATTTAAAAAGCACTGTTGCAAAAACATTTAATGTCAACTCAATACCAACCACTTTTTTAATTGACCAAAATGGAATGATAATCGGTGTCAATCTTTCGGCACTGGAATTAGAAAAAATATTGGAAAAAAGAAAGAAATGATTTCTGTTTTAAATCAACTAAAAGCTTCTATTAAATGATTTCAAAATTCTTCGGTTGGTTATTTATTCTCCTCATCCGGTTTTACAAGCAGGTAATTTCTCCGTGGCTCATGCCTGCCTGCCGTTACACTCCTACCTGCAGCGAATACGGAATGGAAGCCATCAAAAAATACGGACCCTTCAAGGGCGGATGTATGGCGCTGAAAAGAATTGCAAGATGTAATCCATGGGGTGGGCATGGACATGACCCTGTTCTATGAATTGAAAGTTATTTATTAATTGGTTACAAGTTATTAGTAATACGCTTTGTATTTTTAAAATACTGAATTGTTTCCCCCCTCAATCACTCAATTTCGCTTTCGCCCTTTAAATTTTATTATTGTGCAGAATAAATCATAGCATACTTTCGTTACTCACAAAAACAAAATCCAACTACACATGCGCAAACTAAAAAGATGGTCACTCATTCTTGCGCTCTCCCTCTCTGCTTTAATTCCGCTTGCTTTTGTAAGCGACAATCTGTTCGAGGTTTCGAAGAACCTCGACATTTTCGCCACGCTTTACAAAGAGGTGAATACTTATTATGTAGATGATATTGACCCATCGAAGTTTATGCGTACGGGCATTGATGCCATGCTCAATTCGCTCGATCCCTTTACCAATTATATTTCTGAGGCGGAGATTGAAGGTTTCCGTTTTCAAACCACCGGAAAGTACGGAGGCATTGGCGCCACCATAAGAAAGGCAGGAGATTATCTTGCTGTGGCAGAACCTTACGAAGGGTTCGCTGCATACAAAGCCGGATTAATGGCCGGTGATATTATTTTAGAAATAGATGGAAAAAGCACCAAGGGAAAAACAACCGACGAAGCAAGTAAAGTTTTAAAAGGTTCGCCCGGTACTACAATAAAATTATTGATTCAGCGCCCCGGAGATAAAAGCACCATGCTGAAAGAATTTCCGAGAGAAGAAATAAAAATTAATTCAGTTCCATATCACGGAATGCTGAATAATGAAATCGGATACATAAGATTATCTCAGTTCACTGAACAGTGCGGAAAAGATGTGGCAGATGCGGTGAAAGATTTAAAAAGTAAAAACAATTTGAAAGGAATTGTTTTCGATTTGCGTGGCAATCCGGGAGGCTTATTAAACGAAGCGGTAAACATTGTAAATGTGTTTGTTGACAAAGGTCAAATGGTGGTGAGCACCAAAGGAAAAGTTGCCGAATGGGATAAGGAATACAAAGCATTGAATGAAGCCGTTGATACAAAAATTCCTGTAGTGATTTTAGTAAACAGCGGTTCAGCATCTGCTTCTGAAATTGTGAGTGGCGCGTTTCAGGATTTAGATCGCGGAGTTGTGGTTGGACAAAAAACATACGGTAAAGGATTAGTACAATCGACCCGACAATTAAGTTACGGAACACAATTGAAAGTAACCACAGCACATTATTATACTCCATCGGGAAGATGCATTCAGGCATTGGATTATGCTCATCGAAACGAAGATGGCAGTGTTGGAAAAATTGCCGACTCATTAAAAACTCCTTTTAAAACAAAAGTTGGAAGAACAGTGTATGATGGCGGTGGAGTTGACCCTGATATTTTGTTGGATGCACCTAAGTACAGCCCTATTTCAAAAAGTTTGATTGAGAAAAATCTGATTTTTGATTTTGCAACTCAGTATCGTCAGCAGCATGATTCCATTGTGAATGCTAAAGATTATAAACTGAGTGAGGAAGACTGGAATTCACTTGTTTCCTATTTAAAAGACAAGGAATATGATTACTCAACAAAAACCGAAGATGCATTAAAAGCATTGCAGAAAAATGCAGAGAGTGAAAAATATTTTGAGTCCATTCAAGCCGATTATGATTTGATAAAAAATAAAATCAGTCACGATAAAGAACATGATTTGCAAAAGAACAGGGAGGAATTGGTGAAATTACTTGAGCAGGAAATAGTAAGCCGATATTATTATCAGAATGGCCGAATCATGAATGCATTAAATAACGATTCTGAAATTTTAAAAGCCATTGATATTTTAAATGATGCTTCACTTTACAATTCCACATTGCAATTGAAATAATTTTCAGATTACTTATTGAAAGGCAGTTGAACAAAATTTGTTGGCTGCTTTTTTTTTTTTTTTCACCATTTCCGGAATTTCATGAAGTGAGTATTGGTAATATCCTAAATTTTCATCCTCGAAAAATACCATTAATGTATCTCTGGTTTTATCAAATATTCGAAAAATAATCTTTCGGAACTCTTTCAGTTATACTTACTGCGGTTCAATTAAATTCGCACGCTCAATTTCATTTCATGAATAACAAAATCAGAAATTTTCTTTTTAGTTTATCGGTAGTTGGTGTTTTATTTTCCTTTACAACTAATGCACAACAAATTTCAGTTGAGGAACTGAAAAAAGATGTTTACTTTCTTTCATCAGATAGTTTGAACGGAAGGCAAACCGGAAGCAAGGGCGAATATTTGGCGGGTGATTACATCATCAGAAAATATAAATCGATGGGATTGCAACCAATGGGGAGTAATGGTAGTTTTCTGCAGCCGTTCGAAACCAATGTGGGTATAAAATATTCGGGCGAAAATTCATTGAGCGTAAATCGTGCTTTACTAAAACCTGATTCAGATTATTATGCAATGAATTTTTCAGCGAGCACAGTAATAACAGGTTATTTACAAAGTGCCGGTAACGGAATTAACGCACCACAGATTGAAGTAAATGATTTTGAAAAAATAAATAAAGAAGAGGGAACTGTTTTCGTTATAGAATCATCATCACCTGATGGTGAAAGCCCGCATTCAAAATATTATCCCTATCTCGATTTACAATCAAAAATTCAGAATGCAATTAAGTACGGAGCAACGGGAGTGATTATAGTGAACACGCATGCAGATGCAAATGACCCTGATAAAAATTTTTCAAAATATGTTTCGCCGGTATCCATTCCGGTGGTGTTTGTTACAAAAACTGCTTACGAAAAATATTTTACCGGAAAAAAAATCCGGATTCAAATGAATGTAAGTCTCGAAAAAATTTCAATCACCGGTCATAATATTATTGCATTTATAGATAACAAAGCAAAAACCACTGTTGTGATTGGCGCACATTACGATCACCTTGGTCACAATGAATTTGGCGGTTCACTTCATAAAGGTGAAGGAACAGGCATTCACAACGGTGCCGATGATAATGCAAGCGGAACTGCAGGAGTTATGGCACTAGCATCAGTACTCTCAAAACAAAAAAATGCAAACAATAATTACCTCTTTATTAATTTTTCGGCAGAAGAATTAGGATTAGTGGGATCAAAATATTTTACACAACATGCAACCGTTGATACCAATAGTTTGAATTATATGATTAACATGGATATGATTGGAAGATATATTACGGAAAAAGGAATGGAGATTGGCGGCATGGGCACCTCGCCTCAGTTTGATTTTATCAGAACCATGAAGCACGATAGTTTAAAATGGAAATTGGGTGAGAGCGGTACAGGCCCAACCGATTACACATCGTTCTATCACATAAATGTTCCTGTGCTTAATTTCTTTACAGGGGTTCATGAAGATTATCACAAACCCACCGACGATGCTGATAAAGTGAATTATAAAAAAATGGTGGAAATTCTTGAACTCGAATTAAGAATAATTGATTCGCTCGATAAAAAAGGTACGCTTGAATTTAAAAGAACAATAGAAAAAGATTTATCAGGTACTCCAAGTTTTAAAGTGAAACTCGGAATTATTCCTGATTACATGTATGAAGGTGTGGGTTTGCGTGCTGATGGCGTGAGCGATGGTTTGGTAGCCCACAAGGCCGGAATTCAAAAAGGCGATATCATTATTCAAATTGGCGATTTTATAATTTCTGATATTCAGGTTTATATGAAAGCGCTTTCCACCTTTAAAAAAGGCGACACGACTACTATTGTTGTTAAACGCGGCTTAGAAGAAATTATACTGAAAGCCACTTTCTGATGATGAATTTTCTTCTCATTGAAACTGCTTCATCAGTTTGTTCAGTTGCCACTGCAAATGAAAACGGAATAATTGCCATTCGCGAAAATGGTGATGGACAACAACACGCAACACTAATCACCATTTTTGTTGATGAAGTAATGAACGAATCAAAATGGCCTTTTAGACAAGCACAAAGCGACAGTGAAAAATTGAATGCAGTGGTAGTAAGCGCTGGTCCTGGCTCTTACACCGGATTACGAATTGGTGTAAGTGCTGCAAAGGGAATTTGTTTTGGCGCACAACTTCCGTTGATAGCTGTTGATTCATTGCAGGCATTGGCAACAGGATATTCAGAAGAGAAAAAACACACCGGAAATATTTGCGCAGTATTTGATGCAAGAAGAGATGAAGTTTATTTTGGAATATGGAATGAAAAAGCAGAAACAATAATCAGCAGTCGAGCTGCGATTTTAAATGAAGAATTTCTTACCATCATAAATTCAATTGCATTACCGATTACTTTTATCGGGAACGGAGCTGAAAAGGTGAAAGTTTTTTTATCGAATGAAAAACATGAATATCACCCGCACTATAAATCTTCAGCGAGGCATTTGCATTCAACAGCAATAAAAAACTTCAACAAAAAAGATTTTGTTGATGTGGCCTATTTTGAACCTAACTATATCAAGCCCTTTTATTTCGCAACCAATAAATAATTTCCTGATAATATTATACAGCCTGCGATATTATATGTCTCATTATTTCCTTTACCCCCATTTTTATTCCCAGAGGATAATTGGCTTTTTTAAATTCAGGCAACATTTTTTCATTTACAATCTGCTTGCAAATAGTATCAGCAAGAAGTTGTTCCATTCCCAACCCGGTACTGATTCTTACTTGCCTGAGAGTGGATGATACCACAACTAAAATTCCGTTGTTTACTTCATTGAGACCAACTCCCCACTTGTTTCCCATATCAATAGAATATTCGTCGATAGAATTAAAAGGAGAAAAATTAGCCGTTGTTACAACAAATATCTGAACAGCTGTTTTTTCGTCAAAGTCATTTAAAAGAAAATTCAATGTATCAATAGTTGCCTGATCCAAAATGTTTTCAAAATCATTTACCGGATTCTCCGGTTTGTTTATCCCGTTGGCGCTCACCGGTTTTTTTGCAGAAGAATCCGTTGCTGAAACAACCTCTTGATTATTATTTTCTGTTTTATTCTGACAGGAAGTGGATTGAATAATAATCCATATGGAAATACCTATCAGTAAATTGAATTTATTGTTTTTCATTTATCAGTCTGAATTTTAAATCAAAATTAAACTCTCACTTTTCTTCCTTTTAACAAAGCAATAAAAACCGGAATGAGTGAAACAAAAATGATGGCAAGTATCACAATGGTAAAATTATTTTTTACAGCAGGAACATTTCCAAACATAAACCCGGCGAATAAAAAAAGTACAATCCATAAAAACCCGCCCACTAAATTAAAGAGCGAAAATTTTTTATAATTCATTTTACCAACCCCGGCAACAAATGGCGCAAATGTTCTGATAATTGGCATGAACCGGCTGAAAACAATTGCCTGCATTCCATACTTTTCAAAAAACTGTTGCGTGTTTTCTAAGTTTTTCTTTTTCAAAAACCATTTGTCGGTTTCAAAAGCTTTGGGTCCAATCCATCTTCCAATTTGGTAGTTAACAATATTGCCCGAAACAGCCGCAATGAACAATAACACACCAAGCAACCACACATTCATGCCGGTGGCTTCGTTTGCACACAATGCTCCGGCGGCAAACAATAATGAATCACCGGGAAGAAAGGGTGTAACTACAAAACCTGTTTCTCCGAAAATGATCAGAAATAAAATGAGGTAAGTGAGTGTACCGTATTGCGAAATAATTATTTCAAGGTGCTTATCAATGTGCAGTATGAAATCAAAAAGTGTTTGTAAAATTTCCATTAAAAGTTTTTTATCATTTTAAAACATCAAACCCGATATCGGTGCGAAAATATTTATTATTGAATTGAATTTTATCCGCGTTGGTTTTTGAAATTTTTAATGCCTCTTCAAGTGTTGTTGCAAGAGAGGTAACAGCCAGCACTCTGCCACCGGCAGTTTGTAATTCTCCATCGTTCACTTTAGTTCCTGCCTGAAAAACAATAGAATCTTCAACAGATTCAATGGCGGTAATTTTCTTCCCTTTTTCAAATAATCCAGGATAACCGCCCGATGTTAAAACAACGGTGGCCGCATGTTTATCAGATATAAAAATCTTTTTTTCAATTAATTTTTCATTGGCAGTTGCCATAAATAATTCAACCAAATCACATTCAATTCTTGGAAGCACTGCTTCTGTTTCGGGGTCGCCCATGCGGCAGTTGTATTCAATCATCAGCGGTTCACCGTGCACTATCATCAATCCGAAATAAATGAACCCCTTGTAAACTAATTTATCTTGCTGCAATCCATCAATGGTCGGTTGAATTATTCTGATACAGATTTTTTTCATCAATACCTCATCGGCAAACGGAACGGGAGAAATGGCACCCATGCCTCCAGTGTTTAATCCGGTATCGCCTTCGCCAACCCGTTTGTAATCTTTTGCCGTTGGCAGTAATAAATAATTTGTTCCATCTGTCAATACAAAAACACTCATTTCAATACCATGCAAAAATTCTTCTACCACTACTCTTTCGCTGGCGGCACCAAATTTTCCTCGAAGCATTTCTTTAAATTGTTCTTCGGCTTCTTCCAATGTTTGGCAAATCAATACTCCTTTTCCGGCTGCCAATCCATCTGCTTTTAATACTACCCGAGTAATTAATGTGCGTATAAATTCAACACCTTGCTCCAAACTGTTTACATCGAATGATTGATAAGCAGCAGTTGGAATACTATGCCTTTGCATAAACTCTTTTGCAAATGCCTTACTGCCTTCTAACTGCGCAGCATCTTTTGATGGTCCTATTACCGGAATATTTTTCAGTTCACCGTCGGCAATAAAAAAATCATAAATACCATTTACCAATGGGTCTTCGGGGCCTACCACAACCAGTTCAATTTTATTTTCAATGCAGCATTTTTTTATTGCATCAAAATCTGTTGCGCTGATAGCAATATTTTTTCCGTGTTGTGCAGTCCCCGGATTTCCCGGTGCAATAAATAATTGCGAACACAATTTACTTTGTGCAATGCTTCTTGCAAAAGCATGCTCGCGACCACCACCACCAAGTAATAAAATGTTCATGAAAATAAATTCTGAATTGAAATTTTAAAATCTGCAATCAATAATCCGCAATCTGAAATCATCATATCATATCTTTTGAAATATCTGCTCTTACCAACGCACCATCTTTTAAAATAGGAACCACATTGGTTAAATCGGGGCGTAGGCAATATTTAATGTCATTCACCACACCGAATTTTGCTAACCGTTTGTAGTGCGATGATTGTTTCATGTAGTGCAACATATTTCGGCGCGAATTCAGGTATAATTTTTCGGCGGCAAAGGCCGAATCACTGTCCACCAAAAAATATTCTTTCAGGTGATTGATAATTGCTCCGGCAAAAATGGTGTCTTCGAGATTGAATTTGTCGCGCCAGCCGCTGCATAATAAAACAGTATCGGTGCTTTCATTCAGCAGCCAACGGGTAAGAGCCGAAAAATTTAAAAACCCTCCGATTAAAATTTCTTTTGCATCGCGCGACATTTTTATGGCGCGAGTTCCGTTGGTGGTTGTAAGCACCAGTGTTTTTCCTTTCACCACACCATCCATGTATTCGAACGGAGAATTTCCGTACATGAATCCTTCTACTTTTTGTCCACCGCGCTCGCCGGCAAGAATGTGATCGGGCTTGTCTTTGTATGATAAACATTCTTCAATGCTCTCCACCGGAATAACTTTAGTCGCTCCCTGGTCCAGGGCAACTGTCATGGTGGTGGTGGCACGCAACACATCAATCACTACAACAACTTTCCCCTGCAATGGATAAAGCGGCAGCAGATTGGGAGTGAGAATTACTTCGAGAGATGATTTATCGGGCACAGAATACTAATTTGAAGATGTGAAAATTTGGGGATTTGAAAATGAAATGCATTTTGAATGAATTCAGTTTCAGTTTTTATAGAACGGCAATTTCACCACCTGCGCAGTAATTTTATTATCACGAATTGAGATGAATATTTTGCTTCCTTCTTTTGCGTATTCTGTTTTTACATATCCCATTCCAATTGCTTTGCTGAGGGATGGCGATTGAGTTCCACTTGTAACTTTTCCAATTGTTTCGCCTGCTTCATTTACAATTAAATAATCGTGACGGGGAATTCCGCGGTCAATCATTTCAAAGCCAACTAATTTTTTTGCAACACCATTTTTCTTTTGTGCTTCAATTTCAGTTCTGTTTGTGAAGTCCTTGGTGAATTTAGTAATCCACCCGAGTCCGGCTTCAATAGGAGATGTGGTATCGTCAATATCATTTCCGTACAAACAAAATCCCATTTCCAAACGAAGGGTATCGCGCGCAGCTAAACCAATGGGTTGCATGTTGAATTCCTTTCCGGCTTCAAAAATTTTATTCCAGATTAAATCGGCATTGGAATCTTCAAAATAAATTTCAAAACCACCTGCGCCTGTATAGCCGGTATTTGATATCAATACATTTTCTATTCCTGCAAAAACACACTTCTTAAAAGTGTAGTAAGGAATTTCGGAAAGATTTACATCGGTTAATTTTTGAAGCGCCTTTATTGAATCAGGTCCTTGCACAGCGAGTAATGCAGTTTTATCGCTGATGTTATGCATCTCCACATTATCAGTATTGAATTTCGAAATCCAGTTCCAGTCCTTTTCAATGTTGCTTGCATTTACTACCAGCATCCATTCTTTTTCGCCGAGGCGATACACCAACAGGTCATCAACAATTCCGCCTTTATCATTAGGCAAACATGAATACTGAATTTTTTCAGGAGTCAATTTCGCAGCATCATTCGATGTTACACGCTGAATAAGGTCGAGTGCTTTTTCTCCTTTCAAAATAAATTCGCCCATGTGCGATACATCAAAAACTCCTGTGTGATTGCGAACCGCTAAATGTTCGTCATTAATACCGGTGTAAGAAATAGGCATGATGTATCCTGCAAAAGCAGCCATCTTGGCTCCACGCGCGAGATGAAAATGGGTGAACGGTGTATCTTTAATCATAAGTGGCGGCGAAGATAATGGGGTTACTTAGTTATTCGTTATAGGTTATAAGTTATTTGTAAATACAATTTGACCGAACTAATCTTTCAATATTATTTTTTCAATTTCTTCAGCGAAATGTTTGTGTTCGAGCTGATGAACTTTTTCAGCTATTGAATCAGGGGTGTCATTTTCATCCAGCATAACACTTGCCTGAAAAATTATTTCTCCTTTATCAAACTCCTCATCAATCAGGTGAATGCTAATTCCGGTTTGTTTTTCGTTCGCGATCTTTACTGCTTCGTGCACTTTCATTCCATACATTCCTTTGCCTCCATATTTTGGTAGCAACGCGGGATGAATATTTATAATCCGGTTTGGAAATTTTTTAATTAATGCTTCCGGTATCAACCATAAATATCCTGCAAGCACAATCCAATCAATTTTGTGTTTTTGTAATTCATTTAATAAATGCTCCGGATTTTCTTGGTCTTCCTTTGAAATCAGCAGTACCGGAATTTTCCAATCGGTAGCCAATTCAATAATTCCTGCTTTCGGATTGTTACAAACAATCAACACCACTTTTATTTCAGGATGATTGCGAAAATGTTCCCAAATTTTTAGAGCATTGCTTCCTTTTCCTGAAGCGAAAATGGCGATGTGTTTCATCTAATTAAAATAATCCTTCATTTTTTCGAAGAAAGATTTTTCACTCTTATTATGATGGGGCTGAAAATTGTGATGGCTTTTTAATTTCTCCAGTATTTTTTCTTCTTCGCCATTAAGTGTTTTTGGTGTCCAGATGTTTACATAAATTAATTGATCGCCCTTGCCATAAGCATTCAGGTTGGGAAGTCCTTTCCCTTTCAGACGAAAAATTTCGCCAGCCTGAGTGCCCGGTTTTATTTTTATTTTGGCTCTGCCATCTATTGTTGGAACCTCAATGCTTGTTCCCAATGCGGCATCCATAAAACTGATGTGCAGGTCGTAAATAATATTAATGCCATCGCGCTTTAAATCTTCACTTGGAATTTCTTCAATCTGAATTACCAGGTCGCCATTGTGGCCGCCCCGCTCGCCGGCATTTCCGCGCCCGCCCATACTGAGTTGAATACCTTCAGTAACTCCGGCAGGTATGTCAACTGTAATTGTTTCTTCGCCCCACATACGGCCTTCACCCTTACATGCAGTACACTTGGCAGTAATGGATTGACCTTCGCCATTGCAAGTTGGGCAAGTTGTAGTCGTTTGCATTTGCCCGAGAATAGTATTGGTCACACGACGAACATGCCCTGAACCTTTACAAGTATTACAGGTGCTGAACGACGATTTATCTTTTGCTCCGTTACCATGACAGGTATCGCACTGTACATATTTTTTTACCTTCAGTTTTTTTTGTGCGCCCTCAGCAACTTCTTTTAAAGTAAGACTGATTTTAATGCGAAGATTTCCGCCGCGAACACCTCTGCTTCGCTGCCCGCCGCTGCTTCGACCGCCGGAAAAGAAACTCTCGAACGGACTACCGCCTCCGCCTTCATGCCCGCCAAACACATCGCCGAAGTGAGAGAAAATATCCTCCATGTTCATGCCGCCGCCACTAAAGCCACCGCCTTGTCCGCCGCCATTTCCACTCATCCCCTGATGGCCAAACCTATCGTATCGATCTTTTTTTTCCTTATCAGTTAAAACATCATAAGCCTCGGCTGCTTCTTTAAATTTTTCTTCCGATTCTTTATCGCCGGGGTTGCGGTCGGGGTGAAACTGCATAGCCACCTTTCGATAAGCTTTTTTAAGTTCATCGGGAGAGGCATTGCGGTTGACACCTAAAATTTCGTAGTAATCTCTTTTTGCCATTTCTGTTTATTTGTTCATTCGGTCATCGACAAGCTCAGACTGACAACGCCTAAGTTAAAAAAAAGACGACTGTCACTCTGAGCTTGTCGTAGAGTTGTTGTAGAGTTGCCGAAGAGTTATTTTCCAACTATCACTTTAGCGAATCGGATCATTTTATCGTTCAGCGAATAACCGCTTTCAATTTCATCCACCACTTTTCCTTTCAGGTCTTCAGTTGGGGCTGGAATTTCAGTTATTGCTTCATGCACTTCAGGATTAAATTCCTGACCAATGGATTCTAATTGTTTTAATCCGCGCAATTCAAGCGTCGATTTTAATTTATTGTGAATGAGTTGCACACCATCTTTTACTGAAGCAATGTCTGTTGAATTTTCCATTTGCTTCATCGCACGATTGAAATCATCAAGCGTAGGTAGTATGGATTGAATAATATCCTGCCCCGCATTTTTCATCCACTCTAATCTTTCTTTAGCGTTCCGTTTTTTAAAGTTTTCGAAATCAGCAACCAGGCGAAGATGGCGGTCGGTCATTTCTTCCAGTTTCACTTTTAACTCTTGTGCTTCTTTTTTGTGCTTGTCTTTTTTTCCGAAACCAATTTTTTCTAACAAACCTTCGGCTTTTTCTTCCAGCTCTTCAAACGATTTGCCTGGTTCGTTTGAAGAATTTTCTGTTGCTGCATTTTCTATTTCATTCATTACTTCCTCTGCTGATTTTTCAGCCGATGGTTGAATATTTAAGTCGTTATTGTCGGTAGGCAAGTCTTTTTCCTGATTTTCCATTATTGATATTTGAGATTGGTGCATTTGTCAAACCATTTGCCATCAAAAAAATTATGACAATGAGGCACGGTTAAAGCCGGCAAATGTAAATGAATTGACAAAAGAGTGCCGTGTGTAAATTATTTTAATCTTCATAAATTATTGCTGAAATCATTTCACCGCAACCGATAGTTGATTTAAAACAGCAATCATTTTTTCTTCCACCAGTTTATACTCCGGCAATTTACGGTCGGTGAATAAAAATGCGACGGCAATATTTTTCTCTATGTCATTGATTGCATCGTGCAACGGCAATTTATTTTTTCGGTAAGCTTCGCGCATCAGCCGTTTTATTCTGTTGCGGTCAACTGCCAGTGGAAAATTTTTCTTGGGAACAGAAATAAGCACCTGAACCTTTGATGGAACGGTTTGCTCATGCTTCATCCAGAATATTCTGAATGGATACAAAACAAAGGACGAACCCTTGTTGAAGAGTTCGTCCATCAGTTTTTTAGAATTTAGTCGCTCTGCTTTGCTGAACGATTGCGATTGCGCAGAGCCGATGTTACGGTGGCCTGCCATCGGACTATTTTTTATCCTTTCAGTTTCTTTTCGCTTGAAACAGTTAGTTTTTTACGACCGCGACGACGGCGGGCTTTTATTACTGACTGGCCTTCATTGCTTTTCATACGCTTGCGGAAGCCGTGCTTGTTTTTGCGTTTACGATTCGATGGTTGATATGTCCTTTTCATGTCTTTTTATTTTATGCCTTCAAAAAAATGGAGCGCAAATATGTGCGAAGTTTCCCACATTTCCACATCCAATTTATCTATTCATGGTAATTAAAAATTCTTCGTTGCTTTTTGTCCCCTTCATCTGGTCTAAAAGAAACTTCATTGCCTCCTCAGGATTCATATCAGCCAGGTGATTGCGGAGAATCCACATGCGTTGCAATGCTTCTTTATCGAGCAACAAATCTTCGCGGCGGGTGCTGGAAGCAATTACATCAATGGCAGGGAAAATTCGTTTGTTTGATAGTTTGCGCTCGAGTTGCAGTTCCATATTACCGGTTCCTTTAAACTCTTCAAAAATCACTTCATCCATCTTTGAACCGGTGTCGGTTAATGCCGTGGCGAGAATGGTGAGCGAACCTCCACCCTCGATATTGCGGGCAGCACCAAAAAATTGTTTTGGTTTATGAAGCGCATTTGCTTCGACACCACCGGATAAAACTTTTCCGGAAGAAGGAGCAGTTGTGTTATGCGCACGCGCCAACCGGGTAATGGAATCTAAAAGTATCACCACATCGTGACCACATTCCACCATGCGCTTTGCTTTTTCCAATGCGATGGCAGCAACTTTCACATGCTTATCAGCAGGTTCATCAAAAGTGGAAGCAATTACTTCGGCACGAACACTGCGCTCCATGTCGGTTACTTCTTCCGGTCTTTCGTCCACCAGTAAAATAATGAGATAAACTTCCGGATGATTTTTGGCAATGGCATTCGCCACTTCCTTCAGCAACATGGTTTTACCGGTTTTCGGTTGCGCCACAATCAATCCACGCTGTCCTTTACCTATCGGGGTAAACAAGTCCATGATGCGCGACGAATAATTATTCGGCTCGTTACACAGATCTAATTTCTCATCGGGGAATAATGGTTTCAGGTAATCGAACGGAACTCGATCGCGGATATCGGCAGGAGTTTTTCCGTTCACCCAATCCACGCGAATTAGTTTGAAATATTTTTCTCCTTCTTTCGGCGGAGCAATGGTTCCCACCACAGTATCACCGGTTCTTATTCCGAATAATTTTATTTGCGCCGGAGAAACATACACATCATCGGGCGACGATAAATAATTGTAATCAGATGAACGAAGGAATCCATATCCATCAATCAGAATTTCCAGCACTCCTTCTGAACTCACTACTCCATCGAGGTCAACATTAAAAGCAGGTTCTTTTTTCTGAAAAGATTTTTGCTGATGTTGCTGAGGCGTTGGTGCTGCTTGAGGTGCAGATTGTATTGGCTGACTTGGTGGTTGAGCGCTTGGTGCCGCTTGCTGAACAGGTTGTGCAACGAGGGGGTGTTGAACCGGAGGAGGAGTTGCTGCAACAGGAGCCGCAGGTTTTTCATACGCACGCACAGGTTCTTCTCGGCGCGAATCAGGATTGTAATTAAATGAAGTTCCACCTGAAAGGTCAACAGTAATTATTCCATCGGAGTAGGATGGTGTTGATGGATATTCAATTTTTGGCGGCGCTTCTTTTTTCTCTTTGTGCGAATGTGAATGCGATTGAGAAGGAGCAGCAGCAGGTTCATCAGCACTTTTCTCGTGCTTCTTTTCCTTCGCAGGCTTTTCAGCGGGAGCAGATTTTTTTTCTTTTTCCTTCACTGGTTTTTCAGCGGCAGGTGCATCCTCTTTTTTAGTGCGGGTGCGTTTCTTCTTTTCATCAGAAGCATCGGCAGGTTTTCCGCCAACGAGTTCGGGTGACACGGCTTGCTTGTCAAGGATTTTGTAAATCAAATCCTGTTTCGATAATTTCTTATGGTCAGCAAGTTGCAATTTTTCTGCAATGTCATGCAGTTCGGGAACGAGCATGTCGTTCAGTTGTAAAATGTCGTACATAATGTCAACAGCAAAAAATGTTGTTTATGTTAATTTAGTTTGTGATTATTATTTTAGAAAGATGCCTGAACAGGAAAACTTAGAGCAGTAAATACGGTTTTGGAAAATTTCGACTCAGCAACCTGAACAGATCGGTTGATGGGGTAAAGGTAATCAGTGCGTTTAATTGAGCAAATAATTTTTCTTGTCGAAAATTTTTCTGCGGAAATATAGATTCGAAATATATGAAGCACTCCTATCGTTTATCTGTATGCTATCTGACAACTTATTATTTCTTATCCGATTTCACCCTAGCGGTCTATTAATTTGTGAATGTTTATTATGATGCTTGCTGCTTTCAATAAATAAAAAATCACTTTACAAATTCCAAATAATAGTGCTTATCTAAAATTTATTCCCGTTATTTTTTCTTTCATATTCCGGCTCTTATTTTCTAATCAATTTTATAAATTATTTTACTTATAAATTATTTTGTTACATTTCAATCGCAGAAATTTTACAAAAACTTTTAAAACCACAATCATGAAAAAAACTTTTAGTCTGTGCGCTTTTTTTTTATTGGCAAATTTGTCAATCACATTTGCAGGCGACGGAATTACCAACTGGAAAATCAATTTTGAATCTTCCAAAGTATTTATTGAAAACAAGGGGCAGTTTAAGCTTCCTGATGGAACTGAAACAGTTTTATATGCCATAGATAATGGTGCCAGTAAGATTTATTTTACGAAAGCAGGAGTTACTTATTCGTTCAAAAAAATTATTCCGAAAGAAAAAGAATCGATTGAAGAAAGGGCAAAAGAAAAATTTGAAACAGCGGAAGAATGGATGGAAGAGGAGAAAAAAGAAAAGCATGTTGACTTTGAATCGGATGTAATAAATATGGTTTGGGCCAATGCAAACCCAAATGCTGTTGTGATAGCCAATGAAAAGGCCGTTGAATATTTCAGCTATTCCATTATCGAAAACGGAGATCAAAGAGATATTAATTTTATTCCTGCCTTTAAAAAAATTACTTATAAAAATTTATATCCCGGCATTGATGTGGAATATGTATTTCATCAGATTGAAGGAATTAAATATTCATTCATCATTCATCCTGGTGCCGATGCTTCCTTGATTCAGATGAAGTATTCAGGAAGTAAAAATCTGGTTTTGCAAAACAACGGTGATTTAAAAATTGAAACCTTGTTTGGTGCAATTACTGACCATGCTCCACAAACTTTTTATGCTTCAACAAAATCAATTATTATTTCGTCGTTTACACTGAATCAAAACATTGTTTCATTTTCATTAAACAATTACGACAACACTCAAGAAATAATTATTGATCCATGGACAGTAAACCCTGCTATGCCAAACTCTCAAAAGGTTTGGGAAATAGAAACCGACAGCGCAGGTAATGCCTATATATATGGCGGCGATTGGCCAAATTGTAAACTGCAGAAATATAATCTTGCAGGTGCCATACAGTGGACGAATATTACACCCGGTTACGATTCAAGTGCGTGGATTGGAACGCTTGCAACCGACCTTGTTGGAAATTGTTATGTCACCATTGGTTCTTCCGCAGCAATAAAAAAAGTAAGTACTGCCAGTGTAACTCAATGGAATACAGGCGGTGGATTTTTAGATGAATACTGGTCGCTTGCTTTTAATTGCGATTACACAAAATTAATTTGCGGTGGAACCAGGCTCATTGGTTTTCCATTACCAACCGGAAGTGGTCGTGCATTCGATATTAATTTATCAAATGGAAGTGTCATTAATAGTGTGAAAGTTGCCAATGCACTTCCGAGTTTTTTAATTAATGACCCGAATGAAATTCGCTCTATCTGTTCTTCTCCGGATGGAAATTATTATTTCCACACGCTCGATACCATTGGCGCTTTAACAACTGCGCTTGGAATTAACTGGCGTTTGCTTACTTCGTATAGTTATGCCTACAGCAGTCCGAGCTACGGGTTTACACCTCAACCACAACATGTAATTCGTGCCACTTCCAATTACATCTACACCATGAACGGACAAACAATTTTCAGAAGAAACATTGCAACCGGCGCTGTAATTAATCAGGCGGCAATACCGGGAGGTGGATATACTGATCCATTATTTGTACAGGGAATTGCTCCGAATAATAATGGTATTGCCATTGATAGTTGCGGAAATGTTTATGTCGGGTCAACTAATCGTGTTGTAAAATATGATGCGAACCTGAATTTGATTACATCAGTAACCACTCCAACTGTTTATGATGTTGCCATTGGAAAAAATGGAGAAGTGCTTGTGTGCGGAAATGGTTTTGCTTCATCAATAAATATGAGTGCTTGCCCACAATCAAAAAAAATAAATTGTGTTTCAATTGGCACATCACCCACCTCTGCTTTCACCATCAGCGACAATAGTATTTGCCCGAACACCTGTATCAATTTTACTGACCAAAGCACCAACACACCTACAAGCTGGAGCTGGACTTTTGCCGGCGGAAATCCTGCTGCTTCCACATCTCAAAATCCGGGTTCGGTTTGTTTTGCTGCTGCGGGTTCTCACACAGTTTCGCTCTTGGTTTCTAATGCAACCGGCAGTAATTCATCATCTCAAACAGTTACTGTTTTTAATACTCCGA
>CAMDOA010000024.1 GCA_945903305.1 Chitinophaga pinensis | reverse complement strand
GAACAAATAGTCTGATCAACACCTGCACTTACGGTTGCTGCCTGACTAATGGTAAGTATCATTTGATTATTTACAGCAACACATGGCCCTGCCGGGTCATTTGTAGTTAAAGTAATTGTTACCGTTCCTGCTGCAATATCTGCAGCACTCGGGGTATAAACAGCACTCATTGAACTTGCATTATTGAAAGTGCCAGTACCACTTGTAGTCCATGTTCCAGACGATGCACCACCTCCTATGCTTCCACTCATCGTTGCTGTTGTGCCTGAACAAATTGACTGATCAATACCGGCATTTGCAGTTGCAACAGGATTAATAGTTAAAACCATTTGATCGGTTCCGGCGTTGCAAGGTCCCGCTGGATTATTAGTAGTAAGTGTAATGGTTACTGAACCTGCAGAAATATCAGCAGCACTTGGTGTATATATTGCGGTCATTAAACTTGCATTATTAAATGAACCTGAACCACCACTTGACCATGAAGCCGATGCAGCACTCCCTCCAAAACTTCCGCTCATTGTTGCTGTTAAACCAGCACAAATAGTTTGATTTACACCAGCATTTGCTGTTGCACCCGGGGTTATAGTAATTATCATCTGGTCAGAAACAGAAAGACATGGACCTGAAGGATCATTTGTTGTTAAAGTAATTGTAACAGTTCCGGCTACGATATCTGCCGGACTAGGTGTGTACACCGCATTCATCAAACTGGTGTTATTAAATGAGCCGGTTCCACTCGATGCCCAGACTGCTGCTGATGCTCCTCCTCCAAAATTTCCGTTCATACTGATTGCAGTTCCGGCACACTCTGATTGATCAACTCCGGCACTGACAATGGCTGCTGCATTTATTGTAATAACCACATTGTCATTATCAGATAAACAAGGGCCGGAAGGGTCATTAGTGGTTAATGTAAGAGTTGCAGTTCCAGCTGTTATTTGTGCCGCTGAGGGTGTCCATGTGGGGTCAATTGTATTTGCATTTGGCGAAAATGTTCCACCACCGGACCATGTACCTGAAACAGCGCCACCTCCAATAGTGCCATTTAATTGCAAAGGTGAATTGGAACAAATTGTTTGAGGAGTTCCGGCATCAACAGTTGCGGCGGCATTAATTGTTATTATCACATTATCATTTACTGACGGGCATATACCTGAGGTTGTAATTGTAAGTGTTGCAGTTCCTGCTGTTATTTGTGCTGCCGATGGAGTCCATGTAGGATCAATTGTATTTGCATTTGGCGAGAAAGTTCCCCCACCTGACCATGTTGCAGTAATAGCACCTCCTCCAAGAGTTGCATCTAATGATGCATTAGAATTAGAGCAAATGGTTTGGGCTGAGCCGGCATCAACTGTCGGGTTATTTATTGTGAATGCATTACTAACTATATTAGTATTAGGTGAAACAGTTCTTACCCTTACTTTATAGCCGCTGCTAAATCCCGGGCTTGCCGGAATTGTTAGAATGACAATAGTGTCGCCGGATCCACCGGTTGGAATGGTTACAGAAATTGTATTTGTTGCTGTTGGAGATCCAAAAGTTCCTGCAGTTGAAGAAAGTTCACCATTAAAAATTACAAGGTTGCCAACAGTATAACCATCATAATTAAAATTAACCGCAATTGTATCGCTTGGACAGTATTGTCCAAATTGTGAATTGAGAGAAATGGTTTGAGCTGTTGTAGTCTTAAAAGCAATCATTAAAAAAAACAGCACTGTCAATTTATTATATAATTTCATAAAACTTATTTTGTGTTTATTGGAATGTTAAATCCTAAGTTTAAAAAAGGTTTCTGCACGAGAGTATTATATCCCGCCTCTAATGTAAAAAATTTCGGAACGCAAGCAAGCCCTAAAATGAATCCGCTTTTATTTTCATTTATCTCATAACAACTATTGTTTGGTTCGTTCTCAGAATACTTATAAATCATTTCGTTATTTTTTTGCGAAGCCATGCCGGCCTTTAAATAAATCAAATGCGATGGGCTTAAATAAATTCCATACTCAGTATATTTCATTTGATTATTGTAAGTGCTACTTATCAAATCACTTGTTGAACTAAAAACAAACTCGTTACATGGAACATCCGGTAACTGCGACCCGTAAATTTTTATCATACTCGTTCCAAAAAACAAACCTCCAAACTTAAATACAGCATAAATATTTTGATATGGAAAATTTAAATCGCCTTTGTAGTTAACCGGATTATTTCCTGTTTGACTAAAAAAAGTTCCATAACTAAATCCGATCTTTAAATAACTTTTATCACTGATGTTTTTCAGTTTAGAAATTGTGTACGAAGTATCGTTGATAATATTAAAGTAATCAATGGTCATCCGATACTTTCCGGGTTTCATTTTTTTTAAACTATCAATCAATACAGATTTATAATGCTGATCGGTTAAAGTAAATCCGGATAATTTGGGTTCTGCTTTTTTATAAATATTGGTGCGAACAATATTGGTTTGTTTGTTAAAGTTAATGGCAAATTGAATTTTTGTTGCCATAGTATATGCCACTCCTGAATCATCGTACATCATCATCGTTTTTAATTGATGACCGGCAATTCTGTTTTTTAATTCCCCTACAAATGATTTTGTATTGGATATATCTGATCTGATATTTCCGACATCAAAATTCTCAATTTTTCCTGATGTATCAATTAAAAATTTTGTGTAAGAAGAAAAGTAAGCACTTTCATAATTATGCAGCATGGTATCAACCAAGCCCCGCAATTCCTGTCGGGTAATGGCTAAATATTCATTGGTTAATGGAATACTGGCATTTAAAACCGTAGAGTCTCTTTTTTCCTGAAATGCTTTTTGTTTGTATGCATATTCACTTCTTACACCCAATGATATACTATCGGATAACCACTTTATCCTTTTTTCGCGGTTCAGACTATCTAAAAACTTCATGTATTTCACTCTTCTTTCCGGTGTTCCTTTCAATAAATAGTATTCCACTTTCGAGTGATTCTCTTTCAACAACCAGGCAGGAATCGGATCCATGACTAAATGAATTTTAGGTACTTCCTCATTTAAGGCTGTCAGTTGATTGATAAAAATAAAACCTTCTTTATGTGTATTTTCAAAAAATAAAACCAACCGATATTTTTTATTTATATCCACCTGCAAAGTATCGGCAAAATCAAGAAATATATATCCGCCATTTGACAGATATCTAATTACTTTTTTGTGAGGTGAAGCCCCTTTTGATGAAACAAAATTTATTTCTATCCGCTGCTCTGATTGTAAATGAACAATACTTGCCTCGGCTAAGCCATCCAAATTTATAATCTTATAGTTTGAAGTATAGGAACCGTCATTTACCGTATCACGGTTATAAATAAAATGAAAGGATGAATCGTTCTTGTTACTAAATGAACCGGTACCCTTCAGTTTTTTTTGCGCGGAAATATTTTGGGCAGAAAAAAAAATTATTACTGTAAATAAACAATACCGAATAATTCTGACCATAAATAAAAACTACTATTGGCGTCTTGAGTTTATTATTGATTCGTACTGCTTATCTAAATCATCATACTGTTCTTTTAACTTATCGTATGATGTTTGTAATGTAGTTAAATCATATTGCAGTTTGCCGTTCTCTTCATTCAACTTTCGGAAATCAATTTTGCTTTTCAGCAACATTGAATAAGCTCTGAATAATGAATTGTTTAATTTTATCGAAGCACTGTCAGAGCTTGTTGTTTGTTTGAGTTCGGTTAATTTACTGGAAATATCAGATTCAATTATTGATGGGACCGAACCGGGTGAATCATAGCGGGACAACCCTGCATTAATAGAATCCAATTTTGTAATTAATGCATTCTTATTATTCAACACACTACTTACTTCTCTGAACTGTGATTTTACATTACTGTAATCTTTCCATGGAAATCCATAATCAAAAAACACGGCTACCACCACAATTACAACTGTTAGTAAGAACAACAATAAGAATTGAAAAAAAGCATTATTTATTTCTTTTTCGTTTTTTGGTTTCATCAGTGTGTTTTTTTATTTCTTAATAATTATTCAAGTAATGACCAGCCTTTTTTTGTTTCGGGTTTTGCTGCATTTGATTTTTCACGAACAAATATGTCGCGCTCCTTTCGCTTGCCGATTAAATCAAGCGAACTGAGTTTGTTCATTAGGTTATCAATGAGTAAAACAAAATTTTCAACTTTTTGCATCGAGTTATTGATGTTGCGATGATCGTAATCATGGAACACTAAATCGTTCAGCATGTTGTCAAAATTTCCAGCAGTTAGTTCTGTCCACTCAGTAAAGTAGCTGAGCATTTCTTCTTTTTCTTTTTCAGCATAACAATCGTTGAGCACGCGAACCTGATTGGCCATCCGGATAAAAAAATCTATTAAAAATATGGGTGGTTTTTGTAAAGCGAGCATTCTGTACTGAAAAAATATATCGCTGATGTAGTACAGTATTTTTTCGCAAAGAAGTTTCACATTGTTTGCCAGCGCGGTCGTTTGCCCTTTGGAAACTATTTTCTGAATAATTTTTGTACAGTTTTCTTCAATGGTATTTAACGAACTGCCAAGTTTTCGATAGTAACTGATTAATGATGCGTGTGAATTGATGCTGGTGCAGGGCGGAATGTATTTTGAATCGAAAATATATTCGTCGCCTTTTAACACGATGCGTCCGAGCGTTAAACTGAAATTTCCAATATCGTAATTACTTAACTGATCACTCGGTACAATTTGAATTTTATAATCGTTTGTTGTGAACGGATATCGCAAAGGCGATTCATCGGCATGAGGTTGACCATACGGTTTCCGATCATATGGGTTTACTGTCAGCACTAAATCAAATACCAGTGATTTTGCCCCCTTGCCACCATCCATATCTTTAATGTCCTGAGTAATGGCTAATTCACTGCTCGATTTTAAAATTTCAATACGGCATCCGCCATTAGTAACCGCTCTGCATAAATTTATTTTCAGTTTAAAACTATTTGCGCGGGTGTCAATTAGATCTAAACTCAATGATTCGCTGCCTTTTTCTGATGGCAGTAATCCATAACTGAAATCGTTCAATCCGATTGATACTGCATCTCTGATGGCGTCAATATTGGCGAGGTTGGTTTCAATAAAAAGATTTTTATTGATTTTCATACCGTCAATCCAATTCACATAAAGATTCTTAATTTCTGGTAACATAATTTTCTATTTGTTTTCCACTCTGCGACAAACAACTATCATTTTTTCTGTCAGCACATTTTGAACAATGGTTAAATCAAAATCAACAAATTTTTTGGAGCCAAAAAAACCAGGTTTTATGTAAAATACCCAACCATACGGCGCATCCGTTTTGTCTTTTATCACAATCGGGTTGTCTTCATATTTTTGATTGTAATTTTGAATGAATAATGAAAACCAATCGCCGAATCGTAATTCTTCAGGCGCTTTTGCTTTGAAATTTGTTGTGCTTGTTTCGCCCAGATTTTTTAAAAACTCTAACTCAATCACTTTTACTTTATTCAAATCCAATTCATCCAAATCTATTTCCGAGGCATATTCAGGATAATACCAGACTTTAAAAATCGGAACCGGAATTTTAATTATTGCTTCAAAAGTGTTGTAGAAAAAAAACGGAATTACGAATGCAAAAAACGCTGTGGAATAATACCAACCCAATCCGCTGACATTAAAAATATCAAATATAAAAGTGAAGAACACTGCCGACAATCCGATGACAAGCAGAAAAAGTATGATGGTTGAAACTACTTTGTAATTAAATTTAGGGTAGTACGGCTTCAGAATTGTGTGATAAAAAAATGCACCGGTTATTAAACTTAAAACCTGTATGCCAATATAGATTATGAATGGAAAAACAGAATCAATTAAAGCAACGAAACCGGCGAGTAAATGAACCAGTACAAAAATTAATGAGGTTGCTACTAATCGAAGCGATTTAAAATCCTGCTTCTGCTTATTTAAATAAGTAAAAATGGTGTAACTGATTAAGCAAATTATTCCGGTTACAGTGATAAAAGGAAGATTAAGGTGCATCATAGTTGGGCTCAAATATAAGAATTCGCTCCTAAAAAAGAGGGGGACTTTAAATCACCCAAAATTGACGCTCTATTTTTTTCAGGCAGCAATAAATCTAATTTCTTTTCAAATTCAAAAGGCAGGAAATAATCATTCAGAAAATTCAGAATTTTCAAACAGATTCCATCGTTCAGGTACAATGAAATACGGTTGTTTTCTTTCGGCCAAATTTCAATGGAAATAATTTGTTCTGAATAAGTCAACTGGTTACTTGTTAAACTTGATACCCCCAATATAATTTCATCCGATTGTTTTTCCAAATGATGATTTCTGATTTCGTTTTTCATTTTAATTTTTATTTCGTCGCCGAGCAAAAGCGAATAATACTTACTTAAAATTTTCAATTCACCTTTCAACTCATAAATATTCGGAAGTAACGAAAGCAATACGGCTATTTGCGCATTGTTGAAATAAGAAACGGTACCAAATAGTTTGTAAAATAATTGTATAACTGAACTGCCTGAAAAATTATCGTTCGATTTGCGCTCAGTTATTTCCAGCAGTAATCGTAACTGGTTAAATTCATTTTCCATCGGGAAAAAAAATTTTCGCGCCTCAATTTCTTCCTGCCGCTGAATTTTAATTTCATCCAGAATTTCTTCTTTCGACTTGAATGGTTTTGAATTTAACGGCTGATGAAAAATGGCTTCGGGCAGTGAATCATAAATGCCTTCGCGGTTTAATAAAATTTTATAATGCTCATCATCATCATTCGGCAATTTGATTTCAAAAATATCTCTACTAAAAGGTCTGCGTTTTATTCCTTTTGTATTAAAAGAAATTTCATCCTGTTTAACTCCTCTATCGATTAACTCAGCTGCAACTACTTCCGCCCGCAAATCGGCGATAAAGTTTTTTACATCGGAGGCTAATTGTTCAGGATACTTCATGCCGCAATATATAGTTTAAATTAAATTTTTCAACTCAAAATAGCAGTAACTCCCGGCAATTCTTTTCCTTCAAAATATTCTAACAACGCACCACCGCCTGTTGATACATAACTTACCTTATCAGCGAAACCAAATTGATTAACCGCAGCAACACTATCTCCACCACCAACTAATGAATACGCGCCTTGCAGTGTTGCAATGGCAATGGCTTCTGCAATTTTCACCGTTCCGTTTCTGAAATTACTCATTTCAAAAACACCCATTGGTCCGTTCCACAAAATGGTTTTTGAATTCATAATTGTTCTTGTGAATTCTTCAACTGCTCTTGGTCCGATATCCAAACCCATAAATCCGGTTTCGATATTTATACTATCAGCTATTTTTCTGATTCCATCATTTCCGAATACATCAGAAGTCATAGAATCCTGAGGCAAAAGAAATTTTACATTTTTCTGTTTTGCTTTCTCCAATAATTTTATTGCATTATCCAATCGATCAATTTCGCACAATGAGTTTCCGATATTTCCGCCCATTGCTTTAAAGAAAGTGTATGACATTCCACCCCCAATAATAATGTTATCAGCAATGTCAACTAACTTTTCAAGAATCAAAATTTTATCAGAAACTTTTGCGCCGCCAATTATTGCGGTAAATGGATGCTGCGTATTCTTCATCACTTTTTCTGCACTGGCAATTTCGTTCGCCATAAGGTAACCGAATAGTTTATTTTCTTTCGAAAAATAGTTGGCAATGATGGTGGTGGATGCATGTGCGCGATGTGCCGTTCCGAATGCATCGTTCACATATACATCAGCAAGAGAGGCTAATTCCTTTGCAAAGTTTTCATCACCTTTTTCTTCTTCTGGGTGAAAACGAAGATTTTCCAATAACAATATTTCTCCGGTTTTCAGATTTGCTGCTGCATGTTTTGCTTTTTCTCCAATACAATCTTTCACAAATTTCACTTCTCTTCCCAACAACTTAGAGGTGTGTGCAACAATGTGTTTCAACGAATATTTTTCTTCGGGCCCGGTTTTAGGCCTTCCGAGATGTGATATCAGAATTACTGATCCGCCATCATTTAATATTTTATTAATTGTTTTTAAGGACGAGCGGATTCGTGTATCATCAGTAATCTCAAATGTTTTTTTATCCAGCGGAATATTGAAGTCAACACGGATGATTGCTTTCTTATTTGAGAAATTGAAGTTGTCGATTGTGGTCATTGTATCGAAAATAATATTTGTTAAAGAAAAATGCCCCTGAAAAATCAGAGGCATTTTAAATTTTATTCTGAAAATTTATTTCTTAATTAATTCAGCAAAATATTTTACAGTGCGAACCAACTGCGATACATAACTCATTTCATTATCGTACCACGAAACAGTTTTAACCATTTGCTGATCGCCAACGGTGAGCACTCTTGTTTGTGTTCCATCGAACAATGAACCAAATGAAATTCCAATTACATCGCTGCTTACAATTTCATCTTCCGTGTATCCGAATGATTCATTTGCTGCCGCCTTCATTGCTGCATTCACTTCTTCGACCGAAGTTTTCTTCGCTAATACTGTTGTCAATTCAGTTAATGAACCGGTGAGTGTTGGAACACGCTGTGCAGTTCCATCCAACTTTCCTTTTAATGATGGAAGCACCAATCCTATTGCTTTTGCAGCACCAGTACTGTTCGGTACAATGTTCTGTGAGGCAGCACGCGCACGACGCAAATCATCTTTCGGGTGCGGGGAGTCTTGCGTGTTTTGGTCATTCGTGTATGCATGTACGGTAGTCATTAATCCGGCAACTATTCCGAATTGATTTTCCAATACCTGCGCCATTGGTGCCAAACAATTGGTTGTGCAGGAAGCACAAGAGACAACGGTTTCAGTTCCATCTAAAATTTTATGATTGACATTGAATACGATTGTTTTTAAATCGCCGGTTGCCGGTGCCGAAATCACAACTCTTTTTGCTCCTGCGGTAATATGCCCTTCTGCCTTTTCTTTATCAGCAAAAAATCCGGTACATTCTAACACCACATCCACATCATGATTTTTCCAGGGAATGGCTGACGGACTTTTTTCTTTATAAATTTTTATTTCATTTCCCTCCACAATAATGCTGTTGTCGGTTGAAGACACTTCCTTATTGAAACGACCTTGTGCTGAATCATACTTTAAAAGATGAGCCAGCATTTTAGGATTGGTTAAATCGTTAATGGCTACAATATCAATTCCTTTCATATCGTAAATCTGGCGGTAAACTAAGCGACCGATGCGACCGAATCCGTTAATGGCTACTTTAATGTTTGACATTATTTTGTTTGAATTTTGGTTTGAAATTTTTTTTGAGAGCGCAAATTTATTCATTCACTTTTCGGGTCAAAGGATTAATGCCTTTTTTTTCAAAGCACGCTCTTGCTTGGGTAACTTTAGTGCATATATTTGCGCCCCGCCAATAAAACGGAGCGTTGGTCAAGGGGTTAAGACGCTTCCCTTTCACGGAAGAATCACGGGTTCGATTCCCGTACGCTCTACTTAGTAAAGTGAAATGTTATTAGTTGATTGGTTATTAGTTAGCAACAGTTTCACTTTTAAAAAATTAAAATCCTGCTTCTTGCAGGATTTTTTTTGGAATACTATTTTTAAAAAATTTTTAAAGTTCTTCTATTTTTATTTCCTCCTTCATTCTTACACCACGGTCGGTTTGAATGAGCGAACAGGCTTCTATCCTTTTATCATGTTCAAAAAATAAAAGCCAATCATTTACAACAGCTTCCTTCATAAAACTCTCCTTTTCAGATAGTGATTGTAACGGCCGCACATCATAAGCCATCACATACGAAACAGGTAAATGCCCGGCCGATGGAATTAAATCGGCGCAATAAATAATGGTCTTTTCTTTATATGAAATTTTAGGCAGCATCATGGCCGCGGTATGGCCATAAACGGTGATATAATTAAACCCCGGAAAAATTTCGTCATCGTCGTCAAGCAATTTTAATTGTCCGCTTTCTTTTATAGGCAACATATTTTCGGTCAGAAAACTTGCCTTTTCCCTTGAGTTTGGGTTAGTTGCCCAATCCCAGTGTTTGGCATGACTATAATAGGTTGCATTAGGAAACGCAGTAATATATTTTCCGTTTTTATCTGTTTTAACCGCACCGCCGCAATGGTCAAAATGCAAGTGGGTAAGAAATACATCGGTTATATCTTCTGGGCTGAATCCAATTTTATGCAGCGATTTTTCTAATGAGTCGGGCCCAAACGGTTGGTAGTAACTGAAAAATTTTTCGCTTTGCTTATTTCCTAATCCGCAATCAATTAATGCTAATCGGTTTCCTTCTTCCACAAGCAGGCAGCGCATGGCCCAATCGCATAAATTATTTTCGTCGGCAGCATTTATTTTATTCCAAATTGTTTTTGGAACAACACCGAACATGGCACCTCCATCGAGTTTAAAAAATCCGGTATCAATTGTATAAAGGTTCATACTAATTAAAAATGAGAAAAGAGTTTTTTAAAAATTGCTATTCATTAACTGTTTCATTTTTTGTTTTGAATGCTGTTTTTAAAAGCAATCATTTTCAACGCGGTTATTGCCGCTTCCACTCCTTTGTTTCCATGTTTTCCGCCAGCTCTGTCAATGCCTTGCTGCTGCGACGATGGTGTGAGCACGGCAAATATTACCGGTATTGATTGCGTGCTATTAAGTTGTGCAATTCCGTTTGCTACTGCATCAGCTATAAATTCAAAATGCCGAGTTTCGCCTTCTATAATGCACCCGATTGCAATAACTGCATCATAATTTTTTGTTTTAGTTAATTCACTGCAGGCAAAAGTCAGTTCAAAGCTTCCGGGCACTTGGTACAAATCTATGTTTGATTCTATTGCTTCATGTTTCAATAAAGTATGCAAACATCCTTCATAAAGCGGTTGTGTAATTTCCATATTCCATTGCGCATAAACAATGGCAAACCGATAATTTTTTGCTGATATAATTTCATCCGGATTATAACGGGAAAGATTTTTTAATTCAGTTGCCATGCTGCTAAACTCAATTTATGGATGCAAAGTAAATTTAAAGTTCGAAAAGTTATGAAAACGCAAAATGAAAAGCAGGATGAAAACAGAATAAAAATTTAAAAAATTATATTCGCTCGCACATGATTGACTTAAAAAATAAAGTGGTAATTATTACCGGCGGTTCATCGGGAATAGGCAAGGCATGCGCCATTGAATTTGCCAAAGCAGGTTATAAAGTTGCCATCACCGGCAGGCACGCTAGTACCCTTACTACCGCCGCATTGGAAATTAAATCTGTTGCAAATGCCGAGGTTTTAGAAATTGTTTCCGATGTTAGTCAGGAACAAGATTGCAAACAGATAATTGATAAAACATTATATCATTTTGGAAAAATTGATGTTCTGATAAATAATGCCGGCGTTTCAATGCGAGCTGTATTTATTGATACCGATCTATCGGTTATAAAGCAATTGATGGATACTAATTTCTGGGGAACTGTTTATTGCACGAAGTATGCGCTGCCCGAAATTCTGAAGAACAAAGGAAGTGTGATTGGTATTTCATCAATAGCCGGCTATTTAGGTTTACCGGGGAGAACCGGTTATTCGGCATCAAAATTTGCGATGCATGGATTTTTAGGTTCCCTGCGAGCTGAAAATTTAAAAACCGGTTTGCATGTAATGATTTGTTGCCCGGGATATACCGAATCAAATATTCGAAAAACGGCGCTTAACAAATCGGGGAATGCACAAGGTGATACACCATTAGATGAAAAAAAATTAATGAGTGCTGAATTGGTAGCCAGGCATATTGTTCATGGAGTAGCAAAAAGAAAACGGACTATTATTTTAACAAGGCAGGGTAAAATATCAGTGATTCTCGGAAAATTTTTTCCTGCCTGGCTCGATAAGCTTGCTTATAATACCATTGCAAAGGAGTCGGATTCGCCTTTCAAATAACTGTTTTATTTTTTTAATGCGTAACCTTCAAACCAGGTAGTATCGGCAATTTGATTTCCGGTTTCATCAAAATATTTCCATTGCCTATCGTTTTTTCCATTCAGATAATTTCCATCTTCCTTTATTTTTCCATTTTTATAAAAATATTTATAGGGTCCGTTTTCCATATTGTTATCAAATAAAACTTCTTGCTGCAGTTCACCGCTTTCATAATAATATTTCCACAAACCTTTCATGGTTTCTGCTGCAAACTGTCCTTCTTCTCTCAACTTTCCGTTTTCAAAGTAAGATTGATATGGCCCTTCGAATTTTCCACCAACATAATTTTCCTGGTTCATCAGGTTTCCGTTTTCATAAAACAATTTCCGGTAGCCTGTTATTTCATTGTTCAGATAAATACATTCTTCACTTTTAACACCCGAATCATAAAACCGGCGAAGCGTATCGCTCAATAGGTTTCGGTTGTAATGCCTGGTTTCAATTACGGTTCCGGATTGATTGTATAAAGTGTAACCACCGTTTTTTATTGATGGGCTATCTGTAACGACAAAATACTGTTCCTTTAAAATTTTTGCTTCACTGTCGTAATACGATTTTACTTCGGTTGCTTTTTGTTTGCACGAAAAAAAAACAGAAAGAACAAGCACGGCTATTAGTTGATTTGTTTTCATCAGTAATTTTTAAATAAAAATAATTTTAAAATCGGTTCGTAAAAAATTGTTGCAAATATCTATTCATAGAATACTTGTTTTTTTATTCAAACACTCAAAGAAAAAAAATATTGTATCAGCATTAAAAAAATCTACCCGGTTATTTTTTTTGCAATTTCTTCTAACTGATTTTTCGATAAATTTAATTTGGGTCGCGAAAAATTAATATCATCAATTGAATTTAAAGGAATCAGATGAATGTGGGCATGCGGCACTTCTAACCCAATTACCGCCATACCAATGCGCTGACAAGGAATGGCTTTTTCTAAAGCAGGAACTATTTTTTTTGCAAATACCATTAACCCGCTTATTGTTTTATCGTCAAGATCAAAAAGGTAATCGACTTCCATTTTCGGAATCACCAAAGTGTGGCCAATTGCAAGCGGCATGATATCAAGAAAGGCAAGAAAATCTTCGGTCTCAGCAATTTTATAACAAGGAATTTCGCCTGAAATAATTTTAGAAAAAATGGTTGGCATGTATTAACACTTGTTTATTTGTTGAAAGTAATCTGTCAAAACAAAAGACAAAAACTAAGGATTAAAGACTAACGGCTAACAACTAAGAACTAAAAAGTTATCTCAATAATTTCCATTTTCATTTTTCCGTTCGGCACAACGATTTCCACCACATCGCCAACAATTTTCCCAAGCAACCCATGCCCGATTGGCGAACCCACTGAAATTTTTCCTGTTTTAATGTCGGCTTCCTTTTCTGATACCAAAGTAAACAGGTGGTTCGATTTAGTGCCCAGATTTTTGACTTTTACTTTTGACATAATCATTACCCGGCTATTATCCATTTTGCTCACATCAATCAATTTAGAATTGGCGAGCGTTGTTTCCAGTTGATTAATTTTCATTTCCAACATTCCCTGAGCATCCTTTGCTGCATCATACTCGGCATTTTCTGACAAGTCGCCTTTATCACGGGCATCAGAAATTGCTTTTGATATTTCGGCTCTTCCCTTGGTTCTGAGTTCTGAAATTTCTTTTTTCAGTTTGTCCAATCCTTCCTGAGTAAAGTAGTGCGTTTCGGTCATAACAAATGGTTGTTGATTAAAAAAAGCAAACGCTTCAGTTTTAACTGAAGCGTTTGCTGTCTATTATCTGGGTGTAAAATTATAAATTTATGCGAGCCCCCAAAGTATGAGTTCCGCCCCATGGATTTGAAGCGCGGTAGGAATAATCGAGTGCCACTGATGGGCCGTTTTTCTTGGTTGGTAATTCAAAAGTAAATCCACCTGCCAAACCGGTGTACACATTTGTTCTGGTGCTTTCGCTTAACAATCCGGCTTCATGGTTAAATCCTACTCTCACCATAAACTGATCTTTCAATGAATATTCAATTCCTGCGCCCACATTATCTCGCTGAAAGGAATGAGAGGTGAAGTTTGCGGCAATGGTCATTCTATGGGTGGTTTTATTTTCACCAATGCTTTTTCCAAAATGCAAATCATACGAAGCTCCGATATTAAGCAATGATGGTAATTCAAATTGCTGCGACCGTTGCGAAACCGTTAATTGATAATCTCCTTCGGTTGCATTTCCTTTGAAGGTAAGTGCATCACCCTGAAATTTAATGGGTGTTCCGATATTGCGTAATGCAATACCGAATTTTACACGGTCGTCAAACTTTCTATCGCCTGTTTTATATTGTATTCCGGCATCAAAAGAAAGGCCTGATGCTTTTGAATCGGCAATGCTTTCAGTTATTGCACGAATAACTATTCCACCATAAATACTGTTCGAAAAACTTTTTGCATAAGCAATTCCGAGATTAATAAATTGTGGTTGAAATGTTCCGATTCCACCTTCGGGAAGATTCACCGTAGTAACTAAAATATCGCCGAAACTCATGGCCATTAGATTAACTCCAAGCACACCACCTGATTTTCCAAGTGCCTGACTGAAACCAAAAGCATTAATATTTATTCCGGTTCCTTTTAAATAAATAGAATGCGAAAACAGTACTTCGGTTTTTTGAGTAAACGATAAACCGGCTACATTCAGGTTCATGGCTTCAAGACCTCTCACGCTTCCTGTATTTAATCCATGCCAGCCACTGCTTCTTGCCCATGGATTTATCAGTAACTCATATGCACCCGCCTGACCTGCACGATCTTTATTTCCGGCAATTGTTGTTGTCACAGTTGCCGAAAAAATTAAAATGATGATTGCTATTTTTTTCATTTCAGTTTATTGTGTTATCAATTATTAAAAATTAAAAACTATCAAAATCGGCCGGACGCATTATTCCAAACCATTTTAAAGTTTTTTCACCTATTCCTTCCGCGTTTATATGAATGATATAAACACCACTTGCTACCGGAACACCAACATTATTTTTAATATCCCAATCTAACGAGGTGATAGAAGCATCATCGCGCTCAAAACGGCGAATTAAAATTCCATCAATGCTGAATATAGAGATAGTACACTTCTGAGGCAGATTGGTAATTTTTACCCGGCTATCAGTTTGGTTTGTTTCGTAACCGCTGTATGCATAGTATGGATTTGGAACAATGTTAATTGTATCCATTGCATTTTGGGCAGTTAGTGCATCACCTTTTACGGCTGCCAAATCATTTGTGTTAAAAGTATATCTCGGATAATTTCCGTTTGTAACAGAATTACCTGCGCCAAATTGCGTGTACGCTTTGTTCACCCAAATAAACAAAGTGGTTTCTGTTGGTATTAAACCATCAGCAAATGATTTTAACTGAAATCCGAAATTCAACATGGCCATGCTAACCCACGATATTTTTTTATAAACATTTCCTGCGTCAATCGGGTTTAAATCGCCTCCGGAATTAAGGTTTAAATTACTACGGAAATAATTGCATTCATCATATTTTGTTCTGGAAACATAAATATAATGTCTGCCGCCTAACAGCACTTCGCCGGTTGATGAAAAATAATTAGGTGTTGGATTCCAAATCATATCGGCTCCGTTTTCGCCTGCATTTCTTGAGTCTTCAGAAAACATAATATTCAATCGTGTTCCTGTTTCTAAATCAATGGCATATCCAGGAAACCAGGAGTACCCTTTTGACATTGGGTCGGTAGTACTTATTGTTTGATAAGTACCATCAAGATTTAAGGATCCATGATTTCTGATACCCATTTTGGGTGCATTGCCTTGGGATAATGTTTTTTCAGGTTGTGCTTCTAAAACTATGCAGTGTGACCACTTGGTTTTATCAGAAGTGAATACAATTTTCACGCTGGTCAAACTATCCAATTTATTTTGAATTCGAGTAGAGGTATTTTTCCATATCGGGCCATAATCAATATTATCGGAGCATAAATGGTAAGGAGCTACGGTACGGTCTAAAATATTTTCGTAATTCTGATTATCATCGGAACCAACATAATCCGGATGATCAGGGTCTTGGTCTGGATTATTATAAGTGCCTGAACGAATCCAGTTTAAATCATCATCGCCTTCCTGATCAGGTACTCCGCTGAGCCAGGTTATTTGTGGTTCATCATAAGTAATAGAGGCATCGATAAATCCATTATTATCATCAATGGTTTTGCTGCCCGGATTTCTAACCTGCTTTATATAAACTGACAATCCCCAATCAGGAATCATCTGTTCATTGCCAAAGTCAAGAGTAGTATCGCTGACAATTACATCACCGGTATTTAAATTAGTTAATTTCCAGTAGCTGCTTGTTCCCACCATTGTGGCCGAAGTTGATCCAGTATCAATTAATGTAATTTCAAAATTAGCAGCAGGAACATTTTTAGGGTCAATAACTTTTACAAGCACAGGCCCTTTAGCACCCTTGTATTCAACACGAGAATCAAAACCATAGTCCAATATATTTTTAATTGAATTTTCTGTGATTTCCAATTTTAATCCACCATTTCCTTTTCCTTCTTCACGAATTATCTGCGGACCATCGCCATATTCAGAATTTATAATTAATCCCCCAACTTCAGGAGCCGGAATATGCGGAATGGCTGTGTAAATTTTTGTATTCTTTCTTCCTTGCAAGTACTTTGTTTTTTGTAATGCAGAACCATTGTAAGCATAAGAAACCACCATGTAATAATATTTCTTATGGTTCACTAATCGTTTATCGCCGGTGGCAAATGCATCGTTTTCAAATTCAAATGAATGACGAAGACCAAGGTTTCCACCATTCACTTTTAAAACAGGAACTTCTGCTTCCAACAATGGGTCGTAAGTGAAATTAACAATTTTTGATACCAGGTCTTTGTGATCACATTGTGCTACCAGGCGAGCTTGCGATGGATCGCTCAATTCCTGTGCACTCACCTTTGTGCTTGCTATTTGAAATATCTGGTATCCTTGAAAATAATAAGCTGAATCAGGATCGCCTAATGCAATAAGTATTGGGTCGGCATCGCGATATTTTTCAATATCCTTGGTAAAAGTATTTACTAAATTAAGTATTAGCGTTTTATCTAATTCTACAATTTCAAGATCGGGTGCTTTTGGTCCATCTAATATTTTAAAGTTTGAATCAAATAATGCCTGAGCTTTATCATCAGCAGTTTGCAGCAGATTAAAACTCGGGCAAGGATAGGTTCCAACAGGAGGGCGAACCCAAACCACACCAATTATGATTTCATTACTTGCACCCGGTGTTAATTTAAAAGCGCCTGACGATTGTACAAATCGGCGATCGGCAGGTGTATTATTCTCAACACATTCTGACCATCCGGTTGGGTCGTTAGGTACTCCCGGGAAAACATATTTTGTTGGAACTGATCCTCCATACGCATTGCCACCTTCGGTAAACGGAGTTCCGTCCTTCCATGAGCCTGATAAGTAACCATAAAAATGTGAGGCATTTTCCGGGTTTCCGGTTTTTGTAAAATCATTGTTGTAATATAAAAATGATGACATGCCTAACTCCACACTGTCTTCATCTAATGGTCCTTTAAAATAATCAATACCTAAAATGGGTGGTTGATCGCCATATCCTGATGCCGGATTACCACATTGCTCATCCAATGCATCGGCATTATAAATTATGCCCAGTCCACGAGTAGTATCGCATCCAATGTAATCATCAGTATAACAACCTAAATCAGGATCGACCCACTGCCCCATGTAAACTGAATCGAGCGTGGTGGTTGCTTTGTTTAATAAAACATATTTATAAAAAGTCATGTTGTCAACTTCGTCAGTAGTTTTATAAGCAAATGCGAGTGTTTGAATTTCCATTCCAATCGCTTGTCCACCCGATTCAGTGTGTATATTTCCTTTATCGTTATAAACCCACCAAATCATTTGATCAGCATAATTTTGATAATCAGAATTTATTACAGGAAAGTCACCAAGAATAGGGTCATATTCACCATTCTCATCATAATCAAAAAATGGGGCAAGGTCCCGTTGACCTACTAATGCTTCGTTGGGATTATTCCTGCCGGGCCATTTTAAAATATTTGTTGGAACAGATGCCGCATCAATTTGAAATCCATCGCCTGGCACATGCCCAACAAAAAGTTCTTTAAAAGCATCAATTTCTGAACCGAGCACTTGCCATTGTTTATCAAAATCAGTACAGGTTTGCTGGTCAACTTCGCCGTTTCCATCTAATGGTCCAGGAAAAAAATCGTTTCCTGACTGACGGTAAGTGGCGCCGGCAATTTTTAACTGACCTCCCAAATCAATACCACCAATCCAAACAGCCCCTGCAAATAAGGAACTATTTCGCTGATCAGTACTACCAACCGGAACTTTAGGTACCTCATATTTTGCAGCGGTATTTAAGTCCCACCACATGTCACCCCCATTCATTAGTCGGGCACGAATGTTATTGATGTTCAAATCAATTTCAGCAGTTGCGGGTTTACAGTCACCAGCTTCCACTTTATGAGTAGATTCCTTTTTTTCGGGTTGCCCGATATTTTTATAAGCTTTTGAATGAGTTGTTAAGGCAATTAAAATAGTTGCTAAAACAAAGGAGTAAGTATTTTTTTTCATAACGCTTTATTTATTCGTTTTAAAAATCAAATGATAACCCGCAACGGATTCTGCGTGGTAATGTGTAGTTGCCCGGATTATTTATTCTGATGGAGTATTGATCTAAGTAAGCTTGTTCGTTCAGTTGTGTTTCCAATGATTGCTGACCAACCGCAGACGATAAATAACCATCATCATTTGGATTGCCGGTGTATGGATAAACACTTAAAATATTTTTGGTATTCAATGCATTCTCAATTAAAATGTATCCATTTATGTAAAACGGATTATTTTCATTTCCGGCTTTTCCAATTCTGAAATTTTTATCCAGTTTAACATCAAAACGGAATGACCATGGAAGTCGGGCACCATTCAAAGTTCCTTTTAATGACGATTGTGTAGCTACGCCTGAAAGACCTTCCGGTGTCGGATTACTTTGACGCGTGTAGGGTGTACCTGAACCTCCGGTGAAAATGACATTTAAACCGGTATTGGCTAAAATTGGTTTTTTATTTTTTCCAGCTACGGGACCGTTATAAAACTTTCCTTCTCCAAAACGATAATCAAAAGTGGTGGTAATCGTATGGCGCTGATCGTAATTTAATGGGGTAATGGTTTTTAAATTCGGGTTTACTTCACTTATTAGTCCTCCTGCCGAAGATTGATCAGACCCTGTTCCATCAGCAAACTGCAAGGTATAATTTGCTTCCATTCTGATGTTTTTGGTTCTACGCATTTCATAAGAAACCAATAATGATTTAGCGGTACCGAAATCTTCGTTGCCATAAGTGGTGTAATTAGTAGGATAGGCATAAAAATATTTTTTAATCTGCACCTGATTTTTGAACTCACGATAGATACCGGAAATAGACAAAGCCGAATTTTTTCCAATCACTTGTTCAAAGCCGACCTGGTAATCAATTGTTTTTTCAGGTTTTAAATTCGGATTTTGCAATGTAGAATTAACTGCAATTGACTGTAAATAATAATAGTTAAATGGGCTACCACGATTAGCAGTTGGTCGTTGCGACAACACATCGTAATGCGCAAAGAAAAGTGCTTCGTCACTGATTGGAAAAGAGAAAGCAATACGAGGCATTAAAGTATATTGCGGATCGTAATCTTTAAATGCATCAGGAGTTACAATTAAACTATCAGTACTTGAACTGGTGAGATAGGGTGCAATTTTTCCGGTAGAGGTAGCCAGCGCTATAACCTGTGGGTTCGATACTTCAGTACCTTCTCCATTATACCAGGTATTTCCGTTTCTGTATCCAACAATGCTTGTTGGATCGGTTGGATTATCGACATAAACAACATAATCAGAACCGATTGAAGCAGGATGAGTGATATCGATACCACCAATTTCAGTTACCTCAGCAGAAGTTTTGGCTGGATACAATAAGTATGGATCTTTTAATACTTTTTGATTTGCATCATAATAATCAACACGCAATCCGATATTAAAAATCAGGTCTTTGAAATTGAATTTATCCTGAATATAACCGGCAACATAAGTTGGGCGGTAAGCTCCAATTTTTCTCGGGTAATATTTATCTTCCGGATTCTTGTTAAAGAAATCGTCGAAGCTTGGTTGCTTGGTTAACACATTGCCTAAATAATCATAACCATAATAACTTACATACGCGCTTCCATTATTAAAGAGTTCATCGGGGCTGAACATATCTAAAGTCAGAAGGGCAGGATCCACCTCATCAATATTAATAAAATCTGTTCCACGAGGGTCTAAGCCTAATTTATCTCTAAGGCTCAAATCAAAATAAGCCTGATCATTTCCAACTAAACGATTGTAATTAATTGTATCCTGAAAAATTCCAAATTCGTCATATACCAAAATCGGATTTCTGGTATCAAGATTTAATATATGCTTGTTTGCAAGCTGGCGGGCTAATCCCCATAACCCTATAGGAGCTACAGTATATGCACGGTCAGATCGCTGTTCATACTCAATACCGAATTCAATCGCATGTCTGTTTTTTTCTCCCTTTGTTTTTGATGGTCGAACAATATCAACTGAACTATAAAAAGCTAATCGATACTGGTCATTATTTGTTCGTCCAAACGATCCAATAGGCGAACCAGTATTTCCCCACATGGAGTAAACTGATGAAGGTCCATCTCCATTCAATAATCCTCCTCCTGATGAGATATCTGATAAAGAACCATAATAAAGCGATTGGTTTATCGGATCTAAATCCTGTAACCCATAAACTCCATCAATCGGATTGCTACCAGCCAATGTATAATATTGTTTGGTGTAGTTTGACATTAATCCGTTTTGAGCACCCGGTTCAAAAGTTACCAATGTATCTCTGTAGCCAACTAAGGTTAAGCCACTATAAATTTTAGGCACTCCATTTTCCCAAACGGTGTCTTGACCCGGGAAATAAACCGGTGTTCTATAAGTTTTGAATTTTCCAATGTACCCATATTGAAACGCATCAAAGCCTTTGTCTTTATCTTCAAATTTCCGTAAGAACTTGCTGTAATCAACCTGAATGCTGTAATAAGCATTTTGGAAAACAGAAGCTGTTTTTTCTTTATCCGTTTTTTCGCCTTCGGTATTTTTTGCAGTGCCAAATCGTTGAGTAAATCTTACAAAACCACGATATGTTAAGTCTTGAAAATTTGCTGCTGTTGACGGAGTAAATACCTGATTGGTAAATCCGTTATTTAAAAACTGGGCATAATTTGCATTTCCGCCGACAGTAATATTGATAAACTCATTTAACTTGTAATCTATCTTTAACGACATGCGATAATTATTGTCATTCGCATATTGCATTGCTTTAATTGGTACTAAATCCTTTTTTGTTACAAACGACGAGTTCGAAACAAATCCTAATCCGATGTCTGATGGGCGAAGCGGGTTTTCCTGAAGTGAGGTTAACAAACTGTCATTTACTTTCCAGTTTCCAACTGCTGATGGGTCGCTGTCAACATTACCTTCGTATTCTGCTGAAAGGAAAAATCCTAATTTGGCATCAGATGAATCCTGCTTGGTTCCTCTTGATGATTTATACTTTGTGAAAAGTGGTCCGCTCAAATTTAAACTGGCTAACTTATAACCATAAGCATCTAAAATATAAGAGTTGCCTAATTCTAATCCTCCATGATAATATTTAGATGGACCTCGCGTGGTAATATTAATAATACCACCGGTTGCATCGCCATATCTCGCCGGAATTCCACCGGTAATTATTGTCAATTGTTCTATGGATGATGAAGGCAATGAAATAGAACCTCTCATTGGAATACCATCAACATAATATTTCTGCGCGTATCCTCTTCCACCATTTACATTTAATCCTGCTCCGGCATCTGCCTGATAAACTCCTGCGGTTTTTGCGGCTATATTATTAGGATTACTACGGCTTACGGCAGTTTGTTGAATTTCGTTATGCGAAGCTGTTCCGCCTGTTGAAGTTTTATCCGGATCAATTAATTTTTTTTCATACACAATAATATCATCCAGATTTACAGCGCTGCTTCCCAATTTTACATTTAAGGGAGTTATTTTATCAGCACTGATTAAAATTCCGATTACGGTTGTGGATTTAAAATTAACACACGATACCATTAAATCATAAGTGCCGGGTGTAATTGGTTTAATAATATAATTGCCATCAATATCGGCAATGGCACCGGTTATCTGACTGCCATTCCGGAGTAAAACTACCGTGGCAAACTCAACACCTTCGCCTGATGCTGAACCGGCGTTTATTATTTTTCCTTGCAGTTCACCGGTTTGTGCAAAAGCAGTTGTTGCAGAAACAAGCAGGAGAGAGAAGAGGGAGAAAATTTTTTTCATGCCCTGTGGTTTTGGTTTAAATTATTGTTAAGCTTTTCCATCTTGGAGGCGGACAAATTTAATCGCGATTTTGAATTATGGAACTAATGTAGATTAATTTTAAAGCAGCGTGCAAGTGTTACATGCAATGCTGACAATTCTTTTACAATTCATGCAATGCCATAATCTTTGCTAAAAGCACTTCAGCAAACTTTTTTCGGGTGGAGAAACTCTTTCCTGCAACATGCGGAGTGATGATTATTTTACCGGTTTGTATTAAATGCTCCAGCATACTTTTTTCAGTTGAAGTGTGTGATGAAAAATTTTCATTTTCCAAAACATCGAACCCTGCTCCTGCTATTTTATGCTGAATAATTGCATTGAGTAATGCTGAAGTATCAACCACTTTTCCACGAGAAGTATTGATGAAATAAATTTTCTTTTTAAAACTGCTGAAGAAATTCTCATTGGCAAGGTGATGAGTTTCATTTGTGAGCGGTACATGCAAACTCACTACATCACATTGCGAATACAATTTTTCCATTTCACATTCTTTGACAACCTCATTTCCAAAATCAGTTTTGTATTTATCGTACGCCAGAATTTTTACTCCGAACATTTTTAATTTCTCGGCGAAGGATGAACCTGTGTTTCCGTATCCGATAATTCCAATCGTCATTCCTAAAATTTCTGTGACTCTGTTTTCTTCTACTTGCCAGATTAATTTCTCGGTTTGCTTTGATGCGCGAACAATATTGTGTGTGAGTGCTAATAATAATGCGAGCGCATGTTCGCCTACACTGTTCCGGTTTCCTTCGGGTGAATTAATGCACTTGATGTTTTTTGATTTCGCAAATTCAACATCCACTATTTCCATTCCGGAACCAGCGCGTGCAATCCATTTTAATAGCGAAGCTTTTTCAAGAGTGGGTTTATACAAAGTCGTTTTTGTAGTGATAACAATTCCTTCAAACTGATAAATAATTCTATCCACCTCTTCCTGCGAAATGCCTACTCTGAAATCACATTCGTATCCGAGTTTTTCTAATCCCAGAATCAACAGGTCATCCACTTTATCAGTAATTAAAACTTTACCCTTGCTTTCCATTTTCTTTTGAAAACTTATTTGCCAGTTCAATAAATTGCTGCACACTCAATTGTTCGGCGCGTTTATCAAAAATTGTATCAGTCAATTTATCTTTTTGAATTATTTGCGATAAAGAATTGCGCAATGTTTTTCGGCGTTGACCAAATGCATTTTTTACAAATGCGAAAAAATATTTTTCATCGGCAATCTCCGCTCTTTCTTTTTTCAATGTTAACCGAAGCACCACACTTCTCACTTTTGGTGGCGGAGTAAATGAAGATGGTTCCACAATAAAAAGATTCTCGACATCATAATAGGCCTGCACCAGCACGCTCAGTATTCCGTAAGTTTTATTTCCATGAATAGAAGCAATGCGGTCGCCAACTTCTTTTTGAAACATACCTACCATTAATGGAATGGATTCTCGCTCCTGTAAAATCCTGAAAAGTATTTGAGAAGAAATGTTGTATGGAAAATTTCCAACAACTGAATATTTATCCGAGAAAATTTCAGATAGTTTCACAGTGAGAAAATCGCCGTGAATGACTTTATCTTTTGAAGCCGGATATGTTTTATTCAAGTGTTCAATCATCCGTTGATCCAATTCAATGCAGCGAAGATTTATTTTTTCTTTCAATAAAATTTTTGTCAGCGCACCGGGACCAGGACCAATTTCAATTACATTTTTTGATTCACCGATTTTATCCATCAACGAATCAACTATCCGGCTTGAAATATTTTCATCATGCAGAAAATGCTGACCGAGAGATTTTTTAGCGAGTGGCGATTTCAAATTCATTTTTTATTGCGTGCGCAAAATAGTAATTGCAGGGAATGAAAATTAAGAAATGAAATCTTTCCATTTTACTTTTCTGAAAAAGATATTTTCGCACGGTGATTCAATCTGAATTGTTGCAGGAAGAAAAAATGTATGCAGAGGTATTATTGCCGCTCGCGCTTCCGCGCACTTATACTTATGCTGTTCCTGAACTTTTACAAAAAGCAATTTCCATTGGCAAACGAGTGGAAGTGCAATTCGGTAGTCGCCGTATTTATTCGGGCATCGTAAAAAATATTCACACCACAGCTCCGCAAATTTCAAAAGTGAAGGAGTTGCTTTCGGTCATTGATGAGCAACCAATCATTCAGCCATTACAGTTTCAATTCTGGAAATGGATAGCCGATTACTACTGTTGTTACGAAGGTGAAGTGATGAATGCGGCGCTTCCTTCCGGTTTTAAATTAGAGAGTGAAAGCAAAATATGTTTCAACTATTCTTTCGGAACCGATTTCAGTTCGTTAGATGATGATGAGTACATTGTTGCAGAAGCACTCACTGTAAAAAGCGAATTGGATATAAATGAAATTCAGAAGTTACTGAATAAAAAAAGTGTCCGCAAAATCATCAATTCCCTTTTAGCGATGAAAGTGATTAAGCTGAAAGAAGAAATGATTCAGAAATATAAACCGCGAACTGAAAATTTTATTCAACTGCACGATGTGTTGAAAGAAGAAGCACAACTCAGCGGGTTGTTTGAAGAACTGAAGCGCGCTCCGGCACAGGAAAAATTATTACTGGCTTACCTGCACCTTGTTCGCAGCGGCGATAAACATCAATTAATAAAACGAGCGGAGTTGCTGAAGAAAGCTGATGCAAAAGATTCGGAATTGAAAGGATTAATCTCAAAAGGAATTTTTGTTCAGAAACAATTGGAGGTTGACAGAATTAATGATGTTGAAAATGAAAACAATTCCACCCTTGATTTAAGCGAACAGCAAACTGTTTCTTTAGAAAAAATAAAAACAGATTTCAAAGAAAAAGAAGTCGTGCTTTTGCATGGAATAACCGGCAGCGGAAAAACCGCGCTCTACATTAAACTGGCTGAAGAAATTATTGCAGACGGAAAACAAGTTTTATTTCTCGTGCCCGAAATTGCGTTGACATCACAATTAGTAAATCGGTTACGGAAATTTTTTGGTGAGAAACTCGGGGTTTATCATTCAAAATTTAATCCGCAGGAACGGGTGGAGATTTGGAATAAATTATTGCTGAGTCGTTACAATATAATTATTGGTGCACGATCCGCTTTGTTTCTTCCGTTCAGTAAATTAGGATTAGTGATAGTGGATGAAGAGCACGATTCGTCATACAAACAATATGACCCCGCACCGCGCTATCATGCGCGCGATGCTGCCATTTATCTTTCACACCTTCATGGAGCAAAAACAATTTTGGGTTCTGCCACACCTTCACTTGAATCTTACTTCAATGCACAATCAGAAAAATATTCACTGGTTGAATTAAAAGAACAATTCAGTCAGCAGGCATTATCGGAAATTATTCCGATCAACATAAAAAAAGAAACTCGCGAGCGAAAAATGCAATCGCATTTCAGCAGCGTGTTAATGATTGCAATAAAAAAAGCATTGGAACAAGACGAACAGATTATTCTGTTTCAAAATCGCCGTGGTTATTCGCCGTATTTAGAATGCAGAACTTGCGAATGGGTTCCGCAATGCCCCAACTGCGATGTGCATCTCACTTATCACAAACTGAAAAATGAATTATGCTGTCACTATTGCGGATTCAAACGCAATCCGGTTGCGAAATGTGAAGCATGCGGAAGTTCAGCTATGCAAGTTGTAGGATTCGGAACTGAAAAAATTGAAGATGAACTGAAAACCTTTTTTCCGGAAGTGAAAGTAGGAAGAATGGATGCCGATAATATCAGAACACGAAGCGGTCACGATAAAATTATTGGCGACTTCGAAGAAAAAAATTGCAAGTATTAGTCGGAACACAAATGGTGGCGAAGGGATTGGACTTTGATCATGTATCATTAGTAGGAATAATGAATGCTGACCAATTGTTAATGTTTCCTGATTTTCGCTCAGCCGAAAGAGCATACCAGATGATTGCGCAAGTGAGTGGAAGAGCGGGAAGAAAAAACATTGCCGGAAAAGTAATAGTACAAACCGAGCGGCCCGAACATTATGTTATTCAATTTGTGCAGCAACGGGATTACCTGGGTTTTTACCAAAATGAATTAACACAACGGCAGCGTTTTGGTTATCCACCTTACACCCGATTAATAAAACTTTCGTTCAAACATAAGGATCAACACCGCGCGCAATCAGCAGCCATTGCCATGGCAAAAGCATTACATCCGATACTGCAACATCGTTTGTTAGGACCAGCTGAACCTTACATCAACCGTATAAAAAATCAATACATCATTGAACTACTATGCAAGATCGAAAAAAATCAAGTATTGATAAAACAAGCGAAAAAAACCATAATGGAAGAGCGCGATTACCTTCGTGCACTCGAAGGCAATCATGCTTTGCAGGTTGAAGTGGATGTGGATACTTTTTGAGTACACATTTTTTAAAAAATTAAAAACGGAGAAATAAACCTTGCTGAAATCAATTGTGAATTTTTTTTTAAAAAATTATTTTGAAATTATCTGCTTAACTTCGGTTGGTTTTTTCTTCTTCATTATTGCTATTGATTTACCATGTGGCATTGACTCTTTAAATTTTATCCGTGTATTTAATAATGACGAAGCGCGCGGTGTAACCCGATTAAAGCAATGTATTGAAAATAACAACCTGGATCCGAATGCATTTTACTACTACGGTATGTTTTATTATACTATTTGCTTCGGTATTGGTAAAATAGTTTTATTATTTCAACACTCATCTGAATTATCTATCTGGACTATTGCCTTTATTTTAAAATGTGTTTCATTCTTTTCATTGTTGCTTTTTTCTTTTGCTTTCTTCAGAATTTGCTTATTGTTTCTGACAAAAGAATGGTCGTGGCTATGCTTAATGGCTATGATTTCGATTGAATCATTTTACCTGCTTGGGCAAATGATTCACCCCGATATGTTGCAAATAGCTTTGGTTATTGTCTGTTTCAATTTTGTTTTTAAAAAACACACTTCCAAATCAGTTTATCTCGGACAATTTATTGGTGGTCTCGCTTTTGGAACAAAGTATAATTCCATTTTTTCATTTCCGTTTTTGTTTCTTCCTTATTTATTACAACAACATTATTCAACTGGAATTTTTACGCTAACAAAAAAACAGGTCATGCATTTTTTTTCTGTTTCGTTTATAAGTGGCGGTTGTTTTTTGCTCGGATGGCTTTTGTTTAATCCATATTCCATTATCAATTTTAAACTTTTTTCAGGCACTTTTTTAATTAATTCTTACAATGTGGGCAAGGGTTCACACGAGGTGGGTGCTTCGGCAAATCCATTTCTTTGGTTTCCGATTTTTGTCAATGAAATTCCGCTATTTACTCTGTTGCTCTTATCACTATCGATGCCGGCGTCGTTTTTTATTCGTCAAAAACTAAAACCACTTGAGCCCAAATATTTCAATTTGGTTACCATCGTTTTGTATTCAGTTGTTTGTGTTGCATACTTGTTCCTGATTATACGCCTTCGTGAAATGCGCTACGGATTTCATTTTATTCCCATGCTGTTTATTGTTTGTTTTTTTGTGTTGGAAACCGGTTTTAAAAATTTAAAAATCAAATTCAATTTTTTATTACCACTGCTACTTGCCGGTTCAGTAATCACTTTACTGATGGCGGCAAATAACTTTTCAGTTACTTCGAAAAAAAATAATAATCCACTGTTGAAATCAGGGGAGTTACTTATCAATAATTTTAGAAATGATATTGTTATCTATTGTGATTTTTACACTTATATACCCGAAGATTTTAAAAACATCTATTTTGATTGGGCAATAAATAAATCATCATTACTGAAAGTAAATCCTGATGTGGTGATAATTAATAGAAAACGATCGGGAAAAAAAGTATGGAAACAGCCCGGCACTATATTATCGCAAATGCAATGGGAAGTTAATTATACCCACTACCCGATAGTGATTCGCCGCCAAAAAGAATTTTATAAATACATGTTCGACACAAATTGTGCTTACAAAATATTTTATGAAGATGATGCTGTAATTATTTTTTCGAGGAAATAAATATTTATTTTTTTATTCTTCGTTTAAACCATCTTCCTGTTTCCCACCCAAACAAAACGGCGAGTTACAAATTCAGGATTGGTGAATGATGCATTGCCCGCAGGGTTTCCGCCGGTGACATGAAAATCAGAAAATGCGGCGTGCTGATTTACCCATATTGGTCCGGTGAGGTTGAATGTAACCGGAGTAAATGCCTGTTGCATTTCTTCAGCTATCATTTGTTCGATTGCATGATCAGTTGTGTAAGCGGCACAGGTTAAGGCGCCGTGCTTGCGAGCCATTTGCTTTGCAAGTGCAACACTTTCGGCAGTATCCTTTGTTTTTATTGTAATGGCAATGGGGCCAAATAATTCGCGTTCGAAAATGTGATGCGCATCTGATTGCACTTCCAATAACACTGGTGATGATGCACGAGCCGAGTTGAATTCTTCATTCTTCACTGCTGTAGTTTCCAATATCATTGTTGCGCCAAGTGAATTTGCATTTTGTGCGCGATGCAATGTCATATCATTTTGCAAACTACCGAAAACTCCGGCTCCCATTTTCGGGTTGGTGGTGATTCCAAGAATTGATTCTTTCAGTTTCGCCACCACTTCATCGTACGAATAATTTTTATCTTTTCCTTTCACGCCACTTGCCGGAATAAAAAAGTTTTGCGGGGCAGTACACATTTGTCCTGAATACAATGAAACACTGAATGCAAGGTTTTGCATTACTGCATCTAAATCATTTACCGAATCCAGTATCACACTGTTCACTCCGGCCTTTTCGGTAAACACTGTTTTGTTTGGTATTGATTCAACATACTCGCCGAAGGCAGTACTTCCGGTGTAATCAATTAATGCAATGTCTGAGTTTTCAGTAAATTTTTTTGTGGTGAGATTATCAGAAGTATCACATGCCAGTTGAACCACGCAAGGATCAAATCCATTTTCTTTCAAACATTTTTGCATGGCAGCAACTGCAATAGCAATTGGCAATACTGCTTTCGGATGTGGTTTTATGATTACCGAATTTCCCGCAATCAGATTTGCATACACACCCGGCAAAGTATTCCAAACCGGAAAAGTGGAGCAGCCAATTACCAATCCAATTCCCTTTGCAACCGGAGAATAAGTTTTTTCAATTTTAACTGAAAATTTTCCTATTGGTTTTTCCCAGATAATATTTTCGGGAAAACGGGTGAGTTCGGCCAAACCAAGGGCAATGGGTTCCAATGCACGATCGGCACTGTGCGGGCCACTCGCCTGAAAACTCATCATGTACGATTGACCGCTTGTGTGCATGGTGGCATGAGCAATGGCGAAAAAATGTTTTTTAATTTCTTCTAAAGTTTCTGCCAATGCGCCGGCTCTTTCCTGAGGTGTAATTTTTTTCCAGCTCTTAAAAGCAATTTTTGATTTTTCAATTACTTCGGCTACATCATAAATCGGATATTTTATTCCCAGAGCAGCTATCGTGTATGGTGAAACTTCTTCTCCGGCAAATTCATTCGTATCGCCTTGTAACAAAGAATTAAAATCAGCATTCAGCAAATTTTTATACTCCTCCTCTCCTGCTTTCGGTGCATCATCGCCATACGCTTTCGGATGTTCGGGATAGGCTGAATAAAAAGTTCTTTCATTTATAGCCTGCTGCGCACGCTCAATTAATGCTTTATGTTTTTCGTAGAGATTCATTGCTTTATTTTTTGAAGGCGACAAAAGTACTATTTGGTGATTGGAAGTTGTTGTCAATAAAAAAAGGTTGATCGGAAATTTATTTCGGTCAACCTTTTTTTATTAAAATCAGTTTTTTATATTTCTTATCTGGCAATCACAAATTTCAAACTCTGTAATAATTTGTTATCAACTGTTGATACAGTAACGATATAATTGCCACTACACAATTGCAAATTACTGAAATCAACTTCTGTAACCAAAGTTTTATTTACTGCATGCAAAGTGGAATTAATTTCGTTGCCCTTCATATCAATAATCTGCACTATATAATTTGCATCAGGTAAACCACCGATTAACAAACGAATATTATCGGCAGCAGCCGGATTCGGATACATAGAAAATAAAGTTGGTTTCAAAGGTTCATTAATGCCAAACGGCCACGATTCGCGATACGATGCACTGTTAACTGTTGCACTTGTTGAATCCATATTGAGTTGCACAATTGGGTTTATATCCACATCATCAACATACGAATAACTTTTATTTACATTGGTAAATTCAATAAAATCGGGTGTCCAGGAACCAAAAAGTTTTACATCAATTACCTGAACCACTGAATCAGTTTGCATTATCCGCAAACATGGGAATGCGCCTATTGGAGAGGTTACTGTACCCCAGCCATCAACAACTTTTGTGGTATAAGTATCACTGTGTGCAGCCACCGAATCAACGGGTTGGTTTACATCGGCGCCCGATGCCATTAACAAAAATGAATTTACAAAACTGTAATTTGAATTATAAGTAACTCCGCTTTTTGCTACAATGTTGGGTGTGTTGTACTGAATATTTAATACACCGCTTCCAAGCAGGGAACCTGATATACCGATAATCTGACTCTCATTGGCTGTGTTTTTAAAATATGCATATCCGGCACTGTTATTCGCCGCAAAGTCAGCGGTCGGGAATGCTGTGCCATTGGGAGTTGATGCAACTGTAACCGCAGTTGTGGTATCGTTGTAATGATTATTCAAACCTGAAAAATCCCAGGTTTGATTTGCACCGGAATTTCCGGGAGTTAATGATGCCCCTAATGAATCGTGATGACTAATATACATATCACCAACGGCCGGAAATGAATTGGTGGTTAATGTAATTTGAGCTGTTGCAATTGTATAACTGAAGAATAAAATTGTTAGAGGAAGTAATTTTTTTGTACTCATGATTTTTTACTGTTCTTGTTTCACAATAGTAAGTTCGAATTAATATGAAAATCATTAATTGATTTAAATATTATTATCGGTAGCGCAAATACAAACTCACATAAAATTGTTGAAGCCGTTTTATGGTGTGAATTAAGTCACTCTTATTTTTAGGGCATGGCAAAGAAAACCAGTAAACAAGCCGAGCACAATAAACCGGAATCAAAAACCCGAAACCAAAAACCCGAAACCCGAAATTTACCGTGGTGGGCAAAAAATTCGGGCGCGTTTTTCCTCATCACATTGGTCACTTTTGTTTTATACTTCAACACCATTCAATTTGATTATGCGGTGGATGATGCTATTGTGATTACTGAAAATATGTACACGCAGCAGGGCGCCAAAGGAATAAAAGAAATTCTGACACACGATACATTTCTTGGTTTTTTTAAAGTGGAAAAAAATTTAGTTGCAGGTGGTCGTTACCGTCCGCTTTCGTTAGTGACTTTCGCCATGGAGAAAGAATATTTTGGTGATGATCCGCACACCAGCCACTTTATAAATGTGTTGCTGTATGCCTTGTGTGGAATATTTATTTACCTGTTGTTGAAACAGCTTTTTAAAAACGCAAATGAAAAAATTTCGAAACTTCAATTACTTCCGCTCATTACCACACTGCTGTTTATTGCTCACCCCATTCACACCGAGGCAGTAGCAAACATTAAGGGCCGCGACGAAATCATGAGCATGCTTTTATGCTGCATGGGTTCGTGGTTATTACTGCAATACATGGATACAGGAAAGTCAATTTCAAAAATGATTCTTGCATTCGTTTGTTTTTTTCTTGGCATGTTATCAAAAGAAAATGCGGTTACATTTTTTTTGGTGATCCCGCTAATGTGGTATTTATTCAGAAATGATGAAATGAAAAAATTTGTTCAGCTGATGATTCCGGTGGCTACGGCCACAATTATTTTTTTAATACTCCGTCGAGAATTTACCGATACTGCTATTGGTAAGGAAGTAACGGAGATTATGAATAATCCATTTGCCGGAATGAGTGTTGCTGAAAAAGATGCCACCATTGTTTTCACTTTCGGAAAATATTTATGGTTGTTACTCGTGCCTATAAAACTTACATCTGATTATTATCCGTTTGAAATTACAGCCCAATCATTCAGTTCTGTTTGGGTACTTGTTACTTTATTAATTACAGTTGGTGCTGTTGCCATTGCTGTTTGGCAATGGAAAAAACAGCCAATCATTTCGTTCAGTATTTTATTTTTCGGATTAACATTTTCGGTGGTGAGCAATCTGGTTTTTCCAATCGGAACTTTTATGAACGAACGGTTTTTATTTATGCCTTCATTGGGTTTTTGTTTATTACTTGGTTATGGCCTTTTAAAACTTTCAGCGTTTTTAATTATGCGCGAAAATTCTATTGCGACAAATCCATTTCACCCGGCGAAGTTTGTACTTGTGTTTTTTTCTGTTTTGATTCTTGCTTATTCAGGAAGAACCATTGCCCGAAATACTGCCTGGAAAGATAATTTCACTTTATTTTTAACTGACATTCACAACTCGCCTAACAGTGCAAAAATTAATAATGCCGCCGGTGGCGAATTAATTGCTCAATCAGATAAAGACACTGACCCCGTTGAAAAGAAAAAGAAAATTGATCAGGCAAAAATTTATCTGAAAAAAGCATTAACACTTTATCCGAAATACAGCAATGCTTACTTGTTATTAGGAAATGCTTATTTGAAAGGTGAAAAAGATTATGCATCGTCATTTCATTATTACAAACAAGGAATGGTGATGTATCCGGGTTACACACTGGCTTACAACAACATGAAAATTTTAATGGGAAACTGGAAAGATTACAACGCACAGCGCGATTCAATAAACGCCTATTTAAAAGTTTCACCGAACGATCCGGTGCCATATTATTTTTTAGGTTCACTGATGGAAAATTTAAACAAACCTGATTCAGCATTGATTGCATATAAAAAAGCATTGACACTTGTTCCGGGCTTTCCTGAAGCATTGTTACAAACCGGGATGATTTATGGAAAATATTTCAATCAGCTCGATTCATCGGTTATGTATCTCGAGAAATCAATAAAAGCAAATCCGGATATTGCGGAGGCCTATCAGAATCTTGGAACTGCTTATGGAATAAAAAAAAACCTGCCGGCTGCAATTAACATATTGAACGAAGGATTAAAAAGGTTTCCGAACGATTCGAAAATGTACTACAATCTCGGTGTGTCGTACCAGCATTCAGGCAATGCTGCTAAAGCAAAAGAGTGCATGGATAAATCGAAGCAATTGGAACAGACCATAAAATTGCCTTAAGTTTTGCAGCCGTTAAAAAAATGGTTAAATCTTCAACAGTTTTTTGTTGTTGATTCACATAAATCTTTTCAAATGAAAAAATCAATTTTCAAATTATTTCTGCTTGTTGTTTCTGTTTCGTGTGTGCTTTCGTCCTGCAGCAAAGCACCCGATAAAATTTTACCTAAAAAAAATGGCAAATGGGATGCTGTAATAACTTATCGAATAACATCAACGAATGGCTATGATACCTCATCAGTGTTTGCTACTTCCTTCACTTTTTTAAAGGATGGAACAGGTTCATACATTGATGTATCGGCTACCGGGGTAACTTTCACCTGGGCCTATTCAGCTGACACTAAAAAAATCACCTATCAGCGCACAGCTTACGATGTTATTGTATTTGATGTGGAAGTGATGGAACGCAAACATGAACTGTGGCATAATGTATCAACTGAAATAGTAGGTTTGGAAACATATACCACTGATTTAACCGTAGATTTTACAAAATCTGATTAATAGCAATAAAACTTCGGTTCATTTACAAATGTTGTGTATCATATTCATCGCTATATTATACCCAATCAGCATATTTAAATGAATTCGGTTTAATAGTTATCTACTTTTATTCTATCATGAACATTGGTTCATCGTAATTTCTAAAACAGAAAAATTTAAATCATGAATTTTATTTCTACAGTTTTAAAAACACTTGCTGCATTTTTTCTTTTTACAATATTTGTAAATAAAAATGCAATTGCACAATACGGGCTTTATTTTAATGGAAGTAATCAGTATGCAACTTTCGGTTCAGCTGCCGCATTAGGTTCCACCACATTCACATTAGAATGCTGGTTTTATAAATCAGGAACAGGTGTTGGAGCAAGTACAGGTTCCGGCGGAATATCAAGTGGTATTCCATTAATTGCTAAAGGAAGAGGGGAAGCTGATGGAAGTAATTTGGATATGAATTATTTTCTGGGAATTAACTCATCAACCAATGTATTGTGCGCTGATTTTGAAGAAGGAACAGGACAGGCAAGTCCGGGATTGAATCACCCGGTGTATGGTGTTACTCCGATTTGCAATAATGTGTGGTATCATGCAGCAGCAACTTATGATGGCACCACTTGGAAAATT
>CAMDOA010000023.1 GCA_945903305.1 Chitinophaga pinensis | reverse complement strand
TTCCCATTTTTCCGCTGCCATCAAGACCCGGAACTTTTACTAACTGAGCGCCAAAATTGTAAGCAACAGGCTGAGGAAAAAAATCAGTTTTATATAAATGATTAAATCGAGAAGCGAAATTTCTGGTCATTTCTAAATGTTGTTCCTGGTCCTTGCCTACCGGTACTTTGAATGCCTTGTGAATTAAAATATCAGCTGCCATTAAAACCGGATAGGTCAGTAATCCGGCATTAACATTATCCGGATTTGTTCTGATTTTTTCTTTGAATGATGCGCTTCTCTCCAGCTCACCAACATATGAAAGCATGTTGAGCATTAAATATAATTCGGCTGTTTCGGGTAAATCGCTTTGTACATAAAGCGTAGCTATTTCCGTATCTAAACCACAGGCAATGTATTCTGATATTATCTGCCGAACAGAAGCATTTAAATTATCGGGATGCGGATGTGTAGTGAGCGAATGATAATCAGCAACAAAAAAAAAGCAATTTGCTTCATGTTGCATAGTTAAAAAATTTTTGACTGCACCAAAATAATTTCCCAGATGCATGTTGCCAGTTGGCCTTATTCCACTTACTACTGTTTCCATGTGCGCAAAGAAAATAAAAAACGGCGGCGACTATAAAAAAATAAAATAAATAAAGCCCCTTTATTTTATAGCAAATTTTATCGGGATATTGTAACGGACTAAAACAGGTTTACCTCCTTGTTTCCCCGGATTCCAGGCAGGCATACTTCGAATCACACGAAGCGCTTCTTCGTCGCATCCATTTCCAATTCCTTTTTTTACATAAGGAAACATCACATTTCCCTTGCTACTGATAATAATATTGATAATCACTGTGCCTTCAGTTTTGTTTTCCAAAGCAGTTTTCGGATACTTGAGATTATGATTAATAAATTTTAACATCGCCAAATCGCCGTCTTTAAATTCAGGCATTTGTTCCACAACCATAAAAGCATTGGCGCCAGCTGAAGCAGTTTTAGAGTCGGTTTTTACAGGAGCAAACATTTGGCGATATTGCTTTTTACTTAATGTGTCTTCATCAATAACCATTAAACCGTGACAATTTGCATCCAGTAATTTAAAAGTGGCGGTATCGCCTAAAGCAAGTACAGCACTCCAATCCTGACAAGCTTTTGCAGGTTCGTTTGTTTGCCATTGCGATATTCCTCTGTTAAAATAGGCGCTCGCATTTCCGGCATCCTTATTTATTTCGGCGCTGTAAAAATTGGTGGCTTCTGAATAGTTGGCGCTCTTGAGTAAAGTTACTCCCATATCATTAGGGTTGGTTACAATACTTTGTGATGTTAACGAATTGATAAGGGAATCGGTATTCACTTTTGTTTGCCCTTGACTGTATAGGCAATTAACAGCAAGTAATGTAATAGTTGAAATTAATTTCATAGGCTAAGTGAATTATTTTAATTAAAATTTCTAAAAATAAATGTAATTTAATTTTATTGATTATGAATTTTTATTTATCGTTTTCCTGAAAAATTTTTATTAATGTTTTGTATTTCAATCTGCATTTTGAATAAGGAAAACATCAGGTTTGTAAAACGCCAGCGTTAAATTGTTTTGTTATAGGAGCGTGGTTGGCTGCTTCAATTGTCATAGAGACAATTTTTCGGGTATCCAATGGATTTATAATGGCATCCATCCAAAGCCGGGCAGCTGCATAATAGGATGTAGTTTGCTTTTCATATTTGGCGGTAATTTCATCTAACAATTTCTTTTCATTTTCAGGAGTAATTATTTCTCCTTTTGATTTTAAAGAAGCCACCTGTATTTGTAATAATGTTTTAGCTGCCTGATCGCCACCCATTACGGCAATTTTTGCCGTAGGCCATCCAACAATAATTCGTGGGTCATATGCTTTGCCACACATAGCATAGTTCCCGGCACCATAACTGTTTCCTATTACAATAGTAATTTTTGGCACTACACTATTTGCAACGGCATTCACCATTTTTGCTCCGTCTTTTATTATGCCACCATGCTCGCTACGGGTTCCAACCATAAAGCCTGTAACATCCTGCAAAAATAAAAGCGGTATTTTTTTTTGATTGCAGTTCATAATAAACCGAGTGGCTTTGCTTGCAGAGTCACTGTAAATAACACCACCAAACTGCATTTCACCTTTTTTACTTTTTACAACTTTTCGTTGGTTAGCTACAATTCCTACACTCCATCCATCAATTCGGGCGTAACAGGTGATAATACTTTTTCCATAGTCTGATTTGTATTCATCGTACTTCGATTCATCAACCAGGCATTTTATAATTTCATACATATTATATGCACGACTATTATCATCGGGCATAATATTTAATATTTCATTTTCATCAACTGTCGGTTTAGCGGGTTGAATTCTGTTAAAGCCCGCTTTATCGCTTTCACCAATTTTTTCGACAATACTTTTTATTCTATCCAAACAATCTTTATCATTCTTGCATTTGTAATCTGTAACCCCGCTGATTTCGCAGTGCGTAGTTGCTCCGCCAAGTGTTTCCTGATCGGCGTCTTCACCAATTGCTGCTCTTACAAGATAAGGACCTGCTAAAAAAATGCTACCGGTTTTATCCACTATCATGGCTTCATCACTCATAATCGGAAGGTAGGCTCCGCCTGCAACACAACTTCCCATTATTGCTGCAATCTGATTGATTCCCATTGAACTCATTTGGGCATTGTTCCGGAATATTCTTCCGAAGTGTTCTTTATCCGGAAATATTTCGTCTTGCAATGGAAGAAAAACACCAGCGCTATCAACAAGATAAATAATTGGCAACCGGTTTTCCATGGCAATTTCCTGTGCCCGTAAATTTTTTTTTCCTGTTATTGGAAACCAGGCACCTGCCTTTACAGTTGCATCATTCGCTACAACGATACATTGACGGTTACTTATATAACCAATTTCAATTACAACTCCGGCAGCAGGGCATCCACCATATTGCTTATACATATCGTATCCGGCAAATGCGCCTATTTCAAAACGAGGTTTGTTTTTATCAAATAAATAATCTAACCGTTCGCGAGCCGTCAGTTTACCTTTTTCATGTTGCTTGTCAATAGCTTTTTTTCCGCCTCCAATTTTAATAGCTTCAATTTTTTCATTGAGAATTGATATAAGTAAATTATTGGGGCTCTTTTCAGAAACTTTTTTCATTCAGAATATTTATGAGATTTAATTTCTGACAAAATTAATTTTATAGCATGCAAAAAGAAGTGTCATTTCTTTTGTTTTTTTTATAATAAAAGCGTGCACGATTATTTTGTTGAGGAAAAATTGTACTTATTACCTGAACTTGCATTTGCATAAAGTTCTCATTTCTAAAAAGTTTTTTTGTTTTATCGCTGTTAATTCAGAGATAAAAATGCAGATATAAATATTTTTAAAATAATAGAAACCTTTTAGGAATGGTTGTGTAAAGAGTGCCACAAAAAAATACTAAAACTATGAGAAAGGTCCTCTACCACCTGGCACTCATAGCCTCTTTACTTGTAAGTGCACGAACACAAGCACAGGTAAATGCTGACTTTAACATCAATTATTCGTTTCCGAACTGCGCGCCTTCGCTCGTAACATTTGTAAACACATCAACTGGTGCCGCCCCATTAACATACCAATGGAATTTTGGTGTAAACTCGGGTGTCAATAGTACTCAGCAACATCCAAGTACCACTTACTCAATTTGTGGGACATATAATGTGTCGCTGACAGTAACAAATGGAAGTGGTCAGCAAAGTACTCTTGTTAAGCAAGTAGTTATTTATTGTAAACCACAAGCCAGTTATAGTTTCCCGGGCAATATTGGATGTGCACCGGTTTCTGTCACATTTAATAGCACATCGATATTAGGTGGTGGCGCTATTACAAATTATGTTTGGGATTTTGGTGATGGCGTTGGCGGAAGTGGCAACAATCCATCACATACTTATATAACACCCGGATGTAAATCAGTTACATTAGTAATTACAGATGGCAATGGATGTACAGATGATACTACCGTTACAAATGCAATTTGCCCTGATGCTCCACCACTTGCTGATTTTACATCTACTCCACCAATTGCTTGTGCTGCTCCGATATCAGTTTCTTATACTTCCATAAATCCTGGAAGCAATGGTCCTTATAATTATCAATGGATATTTCAGGGAGGTGTTCCTGGTACTTCGGTTTTACAAAATCCAACAGTTAACTATCCATTATCGGGAGCTTATTTTACGCAATTAATAGTTACTGGCCCAAATGGTTGTGCAGATACCATAAAGAAAAATAATTATGTAATTATTGGCTCTAATGCTGCTAACTTCAGTATTACTGCTTTAACAGGTTGTGCGCCTTTATCTGTCTATTGTGCAATATCGCCAAATTCTCAGGCACTTGCAGTAACCTGGACAACAATCGGTGGGATTTCAGCAACACCAAATAACTCCGACAATTTAATCACTTATAATTCAGCGGGAACATATCAAATATGTGTTGAATTAACATTTCCCGGAAACTGCATTGCAACCAATTGTACAACTGTTGTAGTAGGAGCAACTCCAAATGCTGATTTCAGTGTTTCCGGTTTGCAAAATGTTTGTGCACCACCATTAAACAATATTCAATTCACAAATCTTTCAACCGGAACTGGGGCTTTAACTTATCAATGGAAATTTCCAGGCGGTACTCCGGCTACATCAACTGCAACAAATCCACCCCTTGTTAATTATACACAGTGCGGTGTATTTGATGTTACACTTATTGCTACATCTTCACAAGGATGCGCTGATACGCTTGTCATGGATAGTTTAGTGCATATTGATTGTCCGATTGCCAGTTTTGTGGCCAGCGGGCAATATGGTTGCATTCCATTTGATGTAACATTTAACAGTACTGGAAGTTTTGGATTTCCGATAATGTGGGAATGGAATTTTGGTGATACGGGGAACCCCAATCTTGTACAATCTACTCTTCAAAATCCTACACACACTTTTAATACTTCAGGTTGCTTTAATGTGCGATTAATTATTACGAATGCGCAGGGTTGTAAAGACACACTCAAGATAAATAATTATGTGTGTTCAGGTACTGAACCTGTTGTTAATTTTTCGGCAAATCCGGTCAATACTTGTATTGGAGTGCCCATTTTATTTACCAATTTATCAACTAATATTTTCCCCTCCACTTCGTATAAATGGGATTTTAATGGTGGGCCACCATTTACTACGATGTCCACTTTAAAAAATCCAACTTATACTTATACTGATACCGGATACTTTGATGTGTCGTTAATAGCTTGCAACAACGGTTGTTGCGATACATTAATTCTATATGATTATATACATATCAATCCACCGCTTGCTAAAATTACACTGCAGAAAAGTTGCATCAATAAATTTGATGTTGTACTTCATGGTGAAACATCTATTGGTGCTGATACTTATTTATGGAGTATCCCAGGTGGAACACCAAGCAGTTCAAATGCACCAATAGTTTCAGTTCATTTTAATACTACAGGTACTTATGTTGCAACCTTGACCGTTACAAATAATGCGTCAGGATGTTCGCATACTACCACGCAAACTATTCAGATAAAAAATGTTCAGGCCGATTTTTCAATTACTCCGCAAACAGGTTGCGCTCCATTTTATTTTTGTATTAATAATTTAAGTGTTGACGCCAGTTCTTATAACTGGAAAATCTGGAATACAAGTTCAGCAGGTTCACCCTATAATGGAACTCTTGCAAATCCATGCTTAACTTTTCCATTGCCTGGTATTTATACAGTTCAGTTAATTGCAACGGATGTAAACGGGTGTAAGGATACCATGTTGAAACCTGGCTATTTAACAGTGTATGGTTCTGTTGCAAATTTCAGTGTAACGGCTACTACCGGATGTGCACCGCTTCAGGTTCAGTTTACAGATTTATCATCATCAACCACAAGTATTATTACCGGATGGAGCTGGGATTTTGGTGATCCATCAAGCGGAGCCGCAAATTTTTCTTCTCTGCAAAACCCATCGCATACTTATTTAAATGGCGGTACCTATTCTGTAACGCTTGCTGTAACTGATAATCATGGTTGTGTCAACATTAAATCAACAAATTCAAATTTCATTACAGTTGGTCATCCCGAAATTGACTTTGAAGCAAACGATACATCTGTTTGTTTGGGAACACCCATTTGTTTTATCAATAATACATTTGATGTGGTTGGTTCATTGCAATACTCATGGGACTTTGGCGATGGAATTGGCACAAGCGGTTTGCCTACACCATGTTATACCTATCTCGACACCGGCTATTTTGATGTAACCCTAATTGCCCAAGACTGGTGGGGCTGCAAAGACACATTAACGCTACCCTTATATATTCATATTACTACACCCTTTACGGATTTTGTTGGAGATAGCACGACTACAGTGTGTCCTCCGCTTCAAGTAAATTTTTCAAATCTTTCTACAGGATATGATTCTACTACTAATTTCTTATGGAATTTTGGTGATGGTTCTTCTTCCACCTCTTTTGATGCGTTCCATATTTATACAACGGCAGGCCTGTTTGATGTAACGCTTACTATGATCACATCAAACGGATGCGTATCAACAATAACTTTTAATGATTATATAAATATTACCGGTCCATCGGCAACGGTTGTTGTTACACCAATAGCCGGCTGTTCACCACAACAAGTTTGCTTTTATGCCACATCAAATAACACAGATGATTATATCTGGAATTTTGGTGATGGTTCTGTTGATTTAACTAATACCGATTCAGTTTGTTATACCTATAATAATTCCGGTATATACTTTCCGGCAGTTATTTTAGGAACAACAGGTTGTATTTATACACTGCCTTTAGATAGTTTAATTATTTCAGAAGTAATTCCTGGGTTTACATTATCAACTAATGATTTATGCAATAATGGAATTGTTGCCTTTACTGATACATCATCTTCACTTGTGGCACTTTCAAATTGGAGTTGGAATTTTGGACATCCGGCAAGTGGTGCTTTAAATACTTCCACTCTTCAAAACCCAAATCACAATTTTACATCTCCCGGTATTTACATTGTAACGCAAACAGTTACTGATGCTTTGATGTGTCAATCAGTAATTACTGATACTGTGGTAGTACATCAATTACCGGATGCACAGTTTTTAATCAGTGCAAATCCAATTTGCCCTGGCGGAAGCATCACATTTACTTCCACATCAACTTCTTTTGACCCGATAGCAACCTATCAATGGACTTTTGGTGATGCAGCAAGCGGAGCCAGCAATTATGCTTCAACTTCTACCGCTTCACACACTTTTAATAATTCAGGCACATATAATATCAAGTTAAAAGTTATTACCAATTTTGGTTGTGTTGATTCATTGATTCAATCAATTGTAGTAAATGTACCTCCAACAGCCAGTGCAGGCCCTGATCAAACAATATGTATATACGGATCTGCTTCGTTCGTTTCCTCAGGCGGTGTAAACTATTCATGGAGTCCATCAACAGGATTGAGTGCAACAAATATTAATAACCCGGTAGCTAATCCGACCATTTCAACAACCTATACATTGATGGTGGCCGATGCTGCAGGATGTACCGGTTCAGACAATATTGTTGTAAATGTAAATATGCTTCCTATTGTAAATGCCGGACCTGATGTTTCAATTTGTTTGAATACATCAACTACCCTAACAGCTTCAGGAGCAACAGTTTATTCCTGGTCGCCTTCATCAGGTATTTCATCAACAAGTAATGCAGTAATTACAGCTTCACCTATGATTACTACACAATATTTATTAACCGGTACTGATATCAATGGTTGTGTGAATCAGGATTCAGTTTTTGTAACCGTAAACACATTGCCAATTGCTAATGCAGGAACTGACGCCGCTATTTGTCTGAATGATTCCTTGCAACTAAATGGTTCAGGTGCGATTGCTTTTTTATGGAACAATAATGCTTCGTTAAGTAATGTAAACATTTCTAATCCGTTTGCCAGTCCGGTTGTTACAACCACCTACACTTTGGTTGTAACTGATGTTAATGGTTGTACTGATAACGATAATGTTGTTATAAATGTAAATAGCTTGCCACTGGCAAGTGCCGGAATTGATCAGGATATTTGTATAAACAGTTCTACTCAATTCAATGCAACTGGAGGAATCTCCTACTTATGGAGTCCGGCTACAAATTTATCAGCAGTTAATGTATCAAATCCGGCTGTAACAACTACTGTTTCAACGACCTATACAGTAATCGTAACAGATATAAATGGTTGCAGTAAAGCTGACGATATTGTTTTAACCATTCATAATTATCCAACTATTTCTGCAGGAACTGATCAAACAATTTGTATCGGAACTACCGGCACAATTACAGCAACCGGCGGAACAACTTATTTATGGTCACCGGCAGCAACATTAAATTCAGGTGTTGTAAACCCGGTAATAGCTTCTCCATTGGCTACAACTACCTATAATGTAATTGGCACTGATGTATGGGGTTGCACAAACACCGATGATATTATTATCAGCGTTGTAAATGCACCACCGGCATATGCAGGTCTTGATACCACTGTTTGCTTTGGCGAATCGGTGCAGTTAAATGCGTCAGGCGGTAATGGATATAATTGGTCGCCTTCAATTAACTTAACATCATGGTCCATTTCAAATCCGGTGGCAAATGCCATCTCGTCAACTACTTATTCAGTAATAGTAACTGATGCCAATGGATGTTCCGCTATGGATGCAATGGTCATTACCGTAATTCCAATTCCGGTTGCCAATGCAGGTATTGATCAGGATATATGTATCAATTTTACAGCTCAGCTAAATGCTACAGGTGGAGTTGCCTATTTATGGTCGCCGAATAGCTCATTAAGTAATTCTATAATTAATAATCCAATTGCATCACCAATAATACCAACTACTTATTCGGTATTGGTAACCGGTGTAAACGGGTGCACTGCTTCAGATAATGTTGTTATCACAGTTCATAATAATCCAATAATTTCAGCAGGAATTGATGACACCATTTGTTTCAGTACATCAACTCAGCTTAATGCTTCTGGTGGTGTTACTTATAATTGGCTGCCTTTTACAGGATTAAATAATGCCGGAATTTCAAATCCAACAGCTTCACCAACAATTACTACAACTTATGTTGTAGAAGGAATTAGTGCCTGGGGATGTATTAACTATGATACTTTAGTAATCAGTGTGCTTGCTCCTCCGCCGGCATATGCTGGTACTGACACAGCTATTTGTTTCGGGGAGTCAGTTATGTTAGGTGCTTCGGGCGGTATTGGTTTTTCATGGGCGCCAGCAAACTCTTTAAATAATTCTTTAATTGCTAATCCTGTTGCTTCGCCAACAGCTACATTAGATTATACTGTAACAGTTACTGATACTAATGGCTGTTTTGCAAATGATTTGGTGAATGTAATTGTTCACCCATTGCCAAATATTGTTGCCGGGCCCGATATGTTTTTATGTCTTGGAACACCATTGGGGCTTAGTGCCACTGGAGGAATTAGTTATATGTGGTCGCCGGCGCAGGATTTAAATAATAACCTGGTGGCAAATCCAACCACCACAACTACCGTTTCTACAAATTATATTGTAACTGGTCAGGATAATATTGGCTGCTCGAACAGCGATACTGTTTTAGTAACCGTCATTTATCCGCTGACTGCAACAACCATTGATAAAGTAGATGTATGCCAGGGAATGCAAACGCAATTATCAGCAAGCGGCGGGGCTTATTATGAGTGGATACCCTCAACAGGATTAGATAATGCATTTATTCCTAACCCAACCTGCTATGTTGGGCAATCAACTAACTACATGGTGATAGTTTCTGATGGAATTTGTTTCTCAGATACGGGTTATGTGCAGGTAATTGTTCATGCCTTGCCGGTAGTAAATGCTGGTGAAGATCAAATCGTTTTATCAGGAGATGATGTAACACTTTCAGGTTCTGGAACCGGGGTTACTTATTTATGGACACCGGATGAAAATGTGGAGTGCCTAGGTTGCTTGAAAACAATTGTTCAACCAAATGTTACTACAACATACACTTTATATATCACTAATGACTTTGGATGTACATCACAAGATGATGTGATAATCAGAGTGGGATGCAATTCTGATGTGGTTTATATTCCTAACGCTTTTTCGCCGAATGGTGATGGCAATAATGACAAACTTTATGTAAGAAGTAAAGGATTAAAAGCGCTCAGTTATTTCAGAATATATGACCGATGGGGTTCTTTAATTTTTGAAACAAATGATAAGGATACCGGTTGGGATGGAAATGTGAGAAATAAAATCGGAATGCCGGGTGTATATGTATGGTACATGGAAGGTACCTGTGTGAACGGACAGCGATTGGATTTGCAGGGTAATGTAACATTGGTAAGATAAAGTTAAGAATTAAGTAATAAAAAATCAAGAGATTAAAATTCAGTTCGTTCATAAAAAAATAAATTATGAAATTTAAAATTCAGTTATCCATTTGCCTGTTGCTTCTGGCCTGTACCAATCAGGTGGTTGGTCAGGATGTTCACTTCTCGCAATATTATACCACACCATTGCACATCAATCCGGCTCAAACCGGAATGTTTAATGGCAACATGAGATTCGCCGGAATTTATAAAAATCAATGGAGTAGTGTTACTACACCGTATTCTACTTTTTCGGGTTCTGTTGATTTCAGTAAGCCAACCAGCAAGAACAAAGAAAATATTTTTGGATTTGGTTTTTTGGCAACTACCGATAAAGCCGGTGATGCAGGATATACAACTACTCAATTAGGTGGTGCTTTTTCGTATCATAAAAAAGTAGGGCGATGGGGAAATCAGTTCATTAGTCTGGGTGGAGCGGCAAGCTATTCAAACAGTCATTTTGATATGACCGCATTGCACTGGGATAATGAGTATGAAGGGAAACCGGCCAATGAAAATTTTATTTCAACAACCAGCTTTACTGATTTTTCGCTTGGAGTTGAATATGATTACCTTCCTTCTCAATTTTCTAATTTTTCAATTGGAGCAGCTGTGTTTCATATTAACCAACCATCGCTTTCATTTGGCGGAACCTGGAATGCCATTTTATATCGAAAATTTTTAATCAATACCAGTGCTGAAATTAAACTGAATCAACGCCTGCAATTAATTCCGAAAGCATTGTATGCCATACAGGGAGGATATCGCGAGTTTAATTTAGGATCATTCATCAGGGTTAAAATGGATAAAACAAAATCGAACCGATACAATGTTTATCTGGGTTCATGGTACAGATGGAATGATGCGCTTATTATAGTTACCCGTTTTGATATAGATAATTTTTCGTTTGCATTAAGTTATGATGTCAATACAAGCAGTTTAACCAAAGCAAGTCATGGTTTAGGCGGAACTGAAATTTCATTTTTATACACTACCCGACTTTCAGGAATGGGAAGCAAGAAAGTTTATTGCCCGCGTTTTTAGATATCGCAATCATTCAAGTGTAAATGAATTTAATAATATTAAAAACTTAGTACACTGCTTGGAAATTTTTCTTAAATAAAATGAAAAAAGTTTTGATAAATAAAAAAGATTTTGATCTGAAAAAACATTTCAGATAATAGGACTTATAAAAAAATTTATTGTGGTTCGTGCGACAGGCAATTACCTGTCAAACTAAAGGCGGGAAGTAGAGGTCCTGCCTTTTTTTATTTTATGTCGTTCACGCTTCTAAATCTTAAATCGCTTATTTAGTTTTCACACATCAACCGGAATCTTAGGTGCGGCGGCTAAAGTTTCAACACTTGCGGTAGGAGCAAATTTCTCAAAGTTTATTATAAATTGTTTTGCCAGATCGTTTGCTCTTTCGTCGTAAGCATTTTTATCTGCCCATGTGTTGCGCGGGTTCAATATTTCAGCAGGCACATTGGCGCACGAAGCAGGATAGGCCAATCCAAAAACCGGATGTGTTTCAAAATTTACTTTTTCTAAATCATTATTCAGTGCCGATGTAATCATCGCTCTGGTATAATTCAACTTCATTCTTTTTCCAACACCATAAGAACCTGCAGACCAACCGGTATTCACTAACCAAACATTCACATTGTGTTTTTTCATTCTCTCGCCCAGCATGTTTGCATAAGTATTTGGGTTGAGTGGAAGAAACGGTGCGCCAAAGCAAGTGGAGAAAGTTGTTTTCGGTTCTGTAATTCCGGCTTCGGTTCCTGCAACTTTTGCGGTGTAACCACTCAGGAACCAGTACATGGCCTGCCCAGGAGTTAGTTTTGAAATCGGAGGAAGAACACCAAAGGCATCGCAGGTTAAAAAGAAAATATTTTTTGGAATGCCACCAACCGATGGCTTCACTGCATTCTCAATAAATTCAATTGGATAAGAAACACGGGTATTTTCAGTGAGTTTAATATCAGTATAATTTACGGTACGAGTACCTGGAAAAAATCCTATGTTTTCTAAAATTGCTCCGAATTTTATAGCGCCAAAAATTTCAGGTTCTTTTTCAGCAGTTAGATCAATGCACTTGGCATAACAACCGCCTTCAAAATTAAATACACCATCATCGCTCCAACCATGTTCATCATCGCCTATTAACCCGCGATTGGGGTCTGCGCTCAAAGTTGTTTTGCCTGTTCCGCTCAATCCAAAGAACACAGCTGTGTCGCCATTTTTCCCCATGTTCGCTGAACAGTGCATACTTAAAACATTGCGCTCCTGCGGAAGCCAGTAATTCAATACAGTAAATATTCCTTTTTTTATTTCTCCGGTGTATCCTGAACCACCAATGATGATTATTTTTTTTGTGAAATTTAAAATAGCGAAATTATGCTGGCGTGTACCATCAATTTTCGGGTCAGCATGAAATCCAGGAGCATGAATCACTAACCAATCCGGGGCAAATGTTTTTAATTCTTCTGCACTTGATCTGATAAACATGTTGCCGGCAAACATGGCTGCCCATGGTAATTCGGAAATGACACGCACATTTAACCTGTAAGAATCATTAGCACATGCGCGTGCATCTTTTATATAAATATCTTTTCCTTTAAGATAAGCAACTAACTTATCATAAAGAGGTTGAAATTTATTTTCGTCATATGCAAGATTCACATCGCCCCAATGTACAGTATCGGCAGTTTTTGAGTCTTTAACAATGAATTTGTCTTTGGGGGCCCGACCTGTAAATTCTCCGGTTTTAATGGCGAGTGCTCCGGTATCTGAAAATACTCCGAGATTTAATTGAATTGTTTTTTCAGCGAGTTCTGTTTGTGATAAATTCCAGAAGGCATTGGTCACTTGACCTAATCCGAGTTGGCTAATATCAGCGGCCGGATTTTTTGTACCCGATTCGTTCATTCAATTTTTAGTTTGGTTGGGGCAAATATATGTGCTGATATTAATTCTGTGTTAAATGAAATGAGATTGTTTAAAGAGGTGTTGATAAGGTGAATACCATCAGGATTATCTCACCCCTTAATTGATTCTTTATAATGAATAAATGCTTCCAAAACCAACGCAGTGGTTACTGCATCACTTCGCCATACATGAGTGAAACGCAGGGGTTCACCGGCGGAAAAAAAAATACCTCCTGTCCAAAAATAATTTTCATCTTTTTGTTTTTTATTCACAAGCAGAAATTTAATTCCGGATTCGATTGCCGCTAAAACTGAATCAGATTTTAACCCCGAATTGAGAAGTGAATTAACACCCAAGGCAGTTAAATGAAATTCGTTTTCCTGAAACCGATCGCGCCAACTTCCATCAGCATTTTGCGATGAAATAATAAAGGGTACCGATTGCTTTACTGCATCATTCAATTCATGAACACCTTCGCTTAAAGCCTTACTTGCGAAATAGTGAAGTGTAAATTCACTTGGATAATAAATGCCACATCTGAAACAGCGTTTTTCATGTGTCAGAGCATGTGAAATTAACGAGCATGCCTCCTGATATCCTTTTGTTGATTGAAGACCAAAAGCATTTAAGGCCCGAACAACATTGCAGTTCACCACACAATCAACATTATTTACTCCCATTGGCAGATTCGGTTTTTTCTTAGATGGAAATAAAAATCCTAATGGATTATAAACCGGTTCACGATGAAACCAGGTGAGAAATGCTCCCGTGTGCCGTGCATATCCGTAAGTTAAATTATAATTGGAAAAACTGCGGCGCACTTTCCGAGTATTGCGCCAATGACTAAAAAGGGTATCTGGAAATGAAACAGAAGTTATTGTGTCGGATATATTAAATTTATGATTTATTTTTTTTGAATTTAAATAGGCCATGTAACCAAGCGATGTATCATCGGCATCGTTAAAAATGTTTGCATATTTGTTCAGCGCATTGCCTTTATACTGATAATGATTTGGCCGTGTGGCATGGTATCGTTGCGGATTTTTTGAAAACCTTTTTTTATTCCACCATTGTGCCGGTGGCAACTCGTGCCAGAATACAAATCCATCGCCTCGTTTATACGATTTTATATTGTTGTAAGAAAGACCAAGTGCCGGTAACAGTTGTGAATACTCAGGGTGGCGCAAAACTATTTCGCAGAGTGTATTGTGAACCATGAGTGAACTGTAGCAATTTGAATCATAGGCTGAATCGCCTTGTGAGCCCATATAAACACTCGATTTTAGTTGTGTTAAAAAACTTGGCCATTCGCCTTTGTAATAATCTGTGCCGATAGTTTCTTTCTGTTGCGTGTTGATGAGAAAATTTATTGCGCCATCAATGGAGTGATTAATTGAATCGGAAAAATTTTGTGCCTGAGAGATATTAAAAATTAAAAAGGAAAAAATAAAAATCATCAGTCGCTTCATCTGAATTCTAATTTATTTCGCTAACATTTTTTCAATAATTTTTGCGGCGCATTGCTGCCCATCCATTGCCGCGCTCATAATTCCGCCAGCATATCCTGCTCCTTCAGCAATGGGATACAAACCAGAGACGGTTACATGCTCGTAAGTATGTGGGTTGCGTGGAATGCGAACAGGAGAGGAGGTGCGCGATTCAACCGCCACCACCACTGCATCGTTATTTAAATAGCCATTCATCTTTTTTCCGAAATGTTTAAATCCATCACGCAATCTTTTTGAAATGGAAGCAGGTAATAATTCATTCAACGCAATTGATTTAATTCCGGGTTGGTACGAACAATCAGGAAGCGATGAAGAAATTTTTCCATTCACAAAATCCTGTAATCGTTGTGCGGGTGCAACCTGAGTTTCTCCACCGGCGAGCCAGCATGCTTGTTCTAATTGTTGCTGAAAATACATTCCGGCCAATGCACCGTGATTTTTAAATTCCTTGTAATCTTCGGGTTCAATGCTCACTACCATTCCAGAATTTGCATACTGATTATTTCTTTTCGATGGTGACCATCCATTCACCACAATTTGATTTTGTTCGGTGGCACATGGCGCAATAATTCCACCCGGGCACATGCAGAACGAATAAACTCCGCGCCCTTCCACTTGTTGCACTAGGCTGTAAGCAGCAGCCGGTAAGTGTTCACGAATTTTTTCTACCGCTTTTAAATCATTACAGTGATATTGAATTTTATCAATCAGCGATTGCTGATGTTCAACCCGAACTCCCATGGCAAATGGTTTTGCTTCGAGTACTACTTTTTTTTGATGAAGCAATTTATAAATATCGCGTGCTGAATGACCGGTGGCAAGCACTAAATTTTCTGTTGTGATTTTTTTTTCAATACCCGACGCAACATCTGCAGTTGTTATACTTTCTACTTTATCATTTATAATATTTATATCAGTTAACAAAGTATTGAAATGTATTTCGCCTCCGCAACTTAAAATGGTGTTGCGGATTTGCTCAATAATTTTTGGCAATTTATTGGTGCCGATGTGCGGATGATTTTCTATTAAAATAGTTTCATCAGCACCATGCTGAACAAACAGTTCTAATATTTTTTGCGTGTTGCCTCGCTTGTTGCTGCGTGTATAAAGTTTTCCATCGCTGTAAGTTCCGGCGCCACCTTCGCCAAAACAATAATTGCTGTTTGGGTTTATGAGTTGTTGCTTGTTAATGTTGGCTACATCTCTTCTTCTGTCTTTTACATTTTTTCCTCGTTCAATTATGATGGGATTAATTCCATCCTCTAATAATCTTAAAGCAGTAAATAAACCGGCAGGACCCGCACCAATAATCACCACACTTTTATTTTTATCCGCTTCAATAAATTGATGCGGAAGAAACCGGAACATCGAAAATTCTTCTTCAATAATAATCTCTACCTGCAGATTAACTTTAATCGGATTCCTTCTGGCATCAATAGATTTTTTGTTGATACGGAAACCGGTAATGTTTCCTAAGTGTTTTTGACGGCTGACCCGTTCTTCAATAATTTTTTTATTGTCGGCCTCGTGCGGCAGTAACGATAATTCTATAATTTTTTTCATTGGGAAAGTAGTTTGCTTTCAACAATAGCAAATATGGTTTTATAAAATTAAAGGCAAAAGAATTTTTCAAAATCCACTTACAAAAAAATTAATGTAATATAATTTTATTTTACTGAAATTTCCATTTCAACCCTATGTAACCGGAAAGGCCAGAATTATAAACTCCAATATTTTTAAACCTTGAAAGGTGATCAATGTACTTTGTGTTCAGCAGGTTTTTCACTCCGGTTGAAATTTCAAAAAAGTTGTTCTTCGCTTTTATTTGAAACACAAGTCCGGCATTCAGCAAATGATATTCGGGCGATTCGGTTTCATCCACTGCAATCCGGTTTTGAGCAAACCGATAAATGTGTTCAACAAACACACTTTCAAATTTCACTTTTCCTTTCGTTTTAAATTCTCCCTTAATAAGTGTTTGAATTTTATTGGCAGGCATCAGCGGCAAATCATTTCCGGATTTATCAATTGCCAACACCGATGAATAATTGCTTTCCAAATGAAGCCACTCAATGGGATGCGGATGCCAGTGAAAACCCAGTTCACCACCATATAAATCAGCTTCGGTTTGTTGGTAAAAGAAAACCGGTAATTCATCAATAATGCTGTCGGATGGCGATAAGAAAATATAATGGTTGATGTGATTGAAAAACGGATTGATGAAAAAACTGAAATGCTCCCGTTCGTAGTTGATGCTGAAATCAATTTGTGTTGCCTTCTCGCTTAGTAAATTATGGTTGCCGATTTCGTAACGCAATGTTCCTTCGTGCACTCCGTTTGAAAGCAACTCCGATGTGTTAGGCGCTCTGAAACCCGAAGCCACATTTGCTCTTAACACAATCATTTTTATTTGGTAAGAAGAGCCGAATGCAAAATTGAAATTGTAAAAATTTCTGTTCAGTTTCGGAAAATAAGTATCAGCCGTTTGCATTTCGGTGGTTGAAATGTTGCGGTTGTCAAAACGAATTCCGCCTTCAAAAACTAAATTATTTAATGGTGAATAATTAAGCACTGCAAAACCGCCAATGTCATTTATGGTTGCATCAGGTATCAATACTTCATTGGCCCTGTTTGTGTTTTGCTGTACCATTCCTTGCAGTCCGGTCATTAAATTCAATTTGTTGTTAAGAAAAGAAGTGTTGGTTTTGAGGTGATAATTAAAAGTTTGCAAAATCATATTCAGGTTAGGAGTTGCAACAGTGTCTTCAAATTCTTTTCGGTTGTTTTGGTTGTAACCGAATGTGGCAGTGAGTTTTGTTTTGCTGAAGAAAAAGGTATTGTCGAAAGTTAAAAGATGGTTGTACACTTTCTGAAATGGTAAATCCGGTTTGCGCTCTATAGAAGTTGATGCTGTATCGTTTTCGGTTATTCCGAAATTATTTTTCAAGTAACTGTAACGCAAATTGCCAATCCATTTTTTGTAGTTGTATCCGATGCTGGTTTTGAATGTGGCTTCGCTGAACCGCGTGTTCAATGCACGATTCAAGTCGGGCAATTGATAATCGGCATTGGAATTATAGCCACCGAATAAATTCATCTTAAAATTTTTCTGATTGAATTTAATTCCTGCATCGTTAACAGTGCCTAATGTGTTCGACAAAAATTTTGACGAAGCAAAACACTGAAACGAATTGAGCGCAGCATATCGTTCATCGGTAAAATACAATACACCGCCAATGGCATCGGCACCGTAGAGCAACGAAGCGGCACCTTTAATTACCTCCACATTTTCAATTCCCACATCGCCAATTCCCAAACCATGCTCATCTCCCCACTGCTGATTTTCTATCCGCACATTTTGAGCATACACTACAATCCGGTTTTCGGTAAGGCCGCGAATAACCGGTTTACCAATACCCGACCCTGTTGAATAATTATCAACTCCGGGAATGCTGCTGAGTGCTTCGGTTAAATTGGTGGGCGCGGTTTGGTTTAATTCCGAAATACTTTTCTGAACTACAGAAACAATATTATCGTGTTGTAATTTAATTGAAGAAGTAGAAACCACCACTTCGCTCAATTGCAAATGGCTTTCAATAAGTAAAAATGAATTCCCCTTTTCCGTTGAAAGGTTGATGAGAAAAATACCGGTTTGATAGCCGATGCAGGAAATTTGCAAATGCACCTTCCCTGAAATGGTTGATGATAAAATGAATTTACCTGAATCATTTGTTGTGGCGCCGGTGTGCAGTTCCACCACATACACAGTTGCATACGCAATGGGTTGCCTGCTGCTGCTGTCTAAAACCTGACCGTTGAATTGCTGACTGAAAGCTATTGAGCTATACAGCAGCAAAAAGATTATGAATGATATTATTTTTTTCATTTTGAATGGCGGTGTTTAATTATTTCCGAATTGAAATGCACGAAACCACACACAATGGGTTGCGTGCAGTAAGTGATAAAAAGAAAAATAAAATCAGGAAATAAAAGGCGGCCCGCGAAGCGAATAATGAAATGAAAAATGACTGATAGCTACACATTCGAAAAAAAATGAATACTGATTCGATACTGAATAAACCAAGGATGAATAATTATTCGAAACTGCTTCGTTTGAATTGCCTGAATAATAATCGCAGATAAAACAATGGTGTTCTGCCTCATGAAAATGTATTGTGCCATGCTCGTGACAGTGACTATCATTGCGATGCTCCAAAGCATGAATCTGCTCCGACAAACCGGTAAATAAAAAACCGGAAAGAAAAAATAACGCAGTAATTTGTTTAAACCACCGGAGCATGAAGTGCAATAATAGTATTTAATATTTCAGCTATGGGAATGGTTAATATGTACTGTAACGATTTTGTTCAGGAGCAAGAAGATAGGCAAATCAGAAATTTCAGAATCAGTTTTTGTTTTGCACTTGTTCTGGTTTGCATCTGAGTCATACAAAACTACCTGCTAGTTTTTTTCTTGACATAAGTCAAGCGCATCAGAAAAAAGCCAGTGCAATTTTGCTATCACAAAAACAAATGGCAATGAAAACAAAAATTTTTCTGTTCCTGAATTTCATGATGCAACTTTCGGTTTTCGCTTTTTCACAATCCGTAACAGGCACTATAATATCTACCGATACAATTATTATCAGTACACGAGTTGGAGCTGTGATTGATGTGTGGGAAAAACAGAAGTATCATATTTTTCCAAATTACACTTCCAATCAATTTGTTCAGGCAGTACTATTCAGGCTAGCCGATTCAAACATTATAGTAAAAGTGCTTTTTAAAAATGGGGAAGTTGAAGAGCGCACTATGAGTGCCAATTATTTCTTTATTACAAAGTGTACTATCAACGGCGATTGCCCAACCACCATTTACACAAGTACTTTGCCCAGTCAGCATCAGAAATCGAATTTCAAAAAAAATTCGTTGGTTGATGTTACCACCAATCTGATTGGCCCCTTTTCGGTTTACATAGAGCCGCAAATAAATAAGCGAATGGGTTTACATTTTGGAGCAGGCATTAATAGCTTTCGTCCATTTGATATTTTTAGTAAGCCACCACGCTATAATACTTTTCAGCTGCTTTGCGATTTCCGATACTATCCAGATGCAGAAGCTGATAGAAACCGGTGCAGTGGTTTTTTTGCAGGCACCTATTTAAAATATATTCACCTCGCTACCGAAAGCAGCTATAAGTCAAATGCAAAACACCTGACCGACGAATATTTAAAAGCAGGTGCGACCATTGGATACAAATTTATTGCAGGCAGAAACAATGGCACTGTAGTCAGTTTTTATGGGGGTTATGGATATGCTATTTCAGGCAAAAAAAATATAGAAATGAATTGGTCGCGTGAGCGAGATATTCGTTTAGGCATGGCGATTGGATTCAGAAATTAATAATAGCAATTAATAAAATTTGTAACAAGAACTGGATAAAGATTTTACTTTTCAACTGAAATAGTAAAGGATGAATTTTTATTAAAACTAATTATTTGTTTAATCCAGCTTCTGTGTAAAAATAATTTCGTTCGCGGCATCTTTGTCGCCCGAATAATAAAACCTGAAGCCTTTTATGTATTTACGCAAAGCTGCGTTTACATCATTCAATAAAAGATTATTGATAGAGGCATATAAATTTTCAGCATCTTCCCACGAATCGTTTATTTCACTTTTACCGGTTGCTAAAGCCAGAGCTTCGTTGCTTTCATTTTGTAAATAATATTGAGTGATAAACTGATCTTTTGCAATCTGCAATTCATCAGCAGCGAATCCGATTTTCTTCGCCTTTTTAATTTCATCAATTATTGCCTGAATGGCTTTTTCCGGATCGGCGGCTGATAGCTGTAACATGCAAAAATTCTGGCGGCAGTTAACAATATTTAGTTCACAATCATTGGTCAGATTTCGTTTTTGTTCCACCTCAGTATTTATTCGATTGTTTAAAATGGTTAAGGCAATAGTCAATGATAATTCATCCTGACTTCCGGCATCAGGTGCTGCCGAAAAAGCAATAATGCGATTTATATTATTATCATTTATACTGACAAATTTGAAAGTCGAGCCATTGAAATCGACACCGCCAATTGCGGTGGTTGCGTTTGTTCCGTTCACCATTCCTTTTAATCCGGTTTTCACTTTCTGATTCAAATCGTCAGATGAAAAATTTCCGCAAACAACTAATGTCAATCGTCGGCGAACCATAATTGTTGCATAATGTTTTTTTACTTCATCAGAAGTTAATTTGTTAATTGACGCTGTGGAACCATTCGGATTTTTATCATATTGTTTTCCTACAAATGAATAACTCAAGGCACTTTGTTTCAGTATATCAAATGCACTTTGATTGTTTAAACTACTGATAACTTCATCACGCGCACTTTCAAACACATCGGTTTGAAAACTACTTCGGGCAATTAAATCACTGAACAATTGCCAGCTTTCATCAAATTGATTGCGCAGGCAGTTCATACTTATTACAGAGAAATCATTCGACAGCGAGTAATTTATATTAATTCCTAATTGCTCCATTTTCATTTGCACTTGTTCGGCGGTCATTGTTTTTGTCCCGCTTTTTAGAGCCCAGCTAATAGCTAATGCCTCAATACCTTCCTTGGCAACCGTATAATTTGATGTGCCGCCATTGATAAATAATTGAACAGAAACTATTTCATTCTCCACCGGTTTCAGAATAGTGCGGATACTGTCAATAGAAAAATCTTTTACATTACTGTTGGTGAATTTTATTTTGAGTGGAGCCGGAGCAGTTATTACCGGTTGTTCAATTGGTGCAGTTACAGTTGGGTTTGCAACCGATTTTGGCTCAATCGGTTTTACAGGTTCTGTGGTTATTGCAGTTTTAGTATTATCAGAATTATTGGTAGCAGGAATAATTTTTTGATCAGCAGATTTTGATGCATTGGCATTTGGCACTCCGAAATCGGCCATGACTAAAATTTTATTTCCTGTTCCTGTTGGTTGTGTGCCTTTGAGTTTCTCAAGCAGAGTGGTGTTGACCAATAAATCATCGGCAAAAATTCTATCTAATAAAAAATGTTCGGGCGATGATGTGTTTTTTCTGATAATCTGATTCACTTTCAGATAAGTGCGGTTCTCAGTTAAGAATGCAACTGAAAGCGGATACTTATTTACAGGTTCTTTTTTAAAAGTTCCTTTTAATCCAAAAATACTTCCGAGGCTATCATTGTAACTAATTTCAAAAAGTGTTGTGTCAGTTTGAATGGTTAATTGAACGGTGATTTTAAAATCAGCTTTGCTATTGATTATAGTAATGCTTGCGAATTGTATTCCATCAGTAATATCAACTAATTTATAAGAAGAAATATATTTTGTACCCTGCGTAACAAATGTGCGGCTGAAATTAAAATCTGTTTTTGCGTTTGTATTAAAATTGGTTTTAGTTCCTTTAAAAATACTTTGCGAAAATCCTGAATTGACGAGCAGTGAACTAAAAATTAATAACAAAAAGTTTTTGATTCTCATGGCATTATTAATTTAAACTGTACGGTCATGTTGTTTCGTAATTGTTCTTCGTTGTTGCTGTGGCGGATATAAAGTGAAACAGTCATCGCATCTAACACTGTTTCACTTACTCCATATGATTCCAACATTTTAAATACCGCTAAAAATCTTGCCTTCGCAGTTTCTTTTTTCTCCACCTCATCCTGATTGCTAATTATTTCAATATTTAAATCCGGATTTATTTTCAATAACTGAGCAAGACTATTTATCATCTCTTTGTTAATCGGATCAAAAATCTGATCATCACTTTTTGTGAATGAAATAGTATAGTCGCTCAACTTTAAAGTAGTTGTGAAAATAGCGGTCGAATTAAAATTGATTTTTTGCGATGGCGAAATCAATAATCCGGCAATAAATGGTTTGTTAAGAAAATAGAGTTGACAATAATTAATTACCTCGTTTAATGATTTTAATTGCTCTGAAAAATCACCCGTATTTAATTCAGGAATTGAATTTGTTTTTGCCCAATTGGCGGCAATAAAATGTGAATACAGAGCACATTTTTCAGTGTTGAATGCGTTTTTTGAATAAAGCAGTTGGAAAGCCTGTTTTACTTGTTCAGTTGAGTAACTGCTGAAATTTGCCAAGGCCATAATTTCTTTCCGTGCTAAATCATAACACTCACCAAATTTTTCGGGCTTTGGCGAAATAATAAAATCAAAGGAAGAACCGAATTTTAATTTACGATACCGGCTGCTAATCTGATACGCATATCCTTCGGCTACCAGTTTTTTATTTAAGGAAGAGCCTGATGAATTTATTAAAGCTTCCAATAAATCACCAGCGGAAGAGGTGAATGCATTTTCGCGAAGGTCGGGAACCGGAAACGAAATTACGAGTAATGGATTTTGAGCAAGCGGAGTTTCAAGAACAAATTGTCCGGTATATTTTAAACTTTTAATAGCAACAGTCTGATAGATATCAGCGGGTAAATAATTATTTTTTAACAAGGCATAAAAAGTAGTTCCTGCTTTTCGAAAAACTTCTTTGTGATTTACATCGCCTGAAATAATAATGCATGAATTATTTGGCGAATAAAATAATTTCTGATACAGGGTTAATTTTTCCGGGGAAGTAGTGGAGGCAATTTTAGAAGTAATCAATGCATCTTTCTTTTCGAGTGCATTTGGAAATAAATTTTTATTAAGCTGCTGATCAAACAGAAAATACGGATCGCCCTGAGTATATGCCTGCTCGTTAAGTAATTCAATTATTGCTGAATCAACTTCTTCCATTTGAAACAGGGGTTGCTTAACAGCGCTCAAAAAAAGTTTTAATGCATTTTCTAAATTTCGTTTTGAGCAGGTGAGATATACCGAAGTATGTTCTTCGCTTTGAGTGGAACCGATAACTGCACCCATTTGATTTAGTTTCTGGCTCATTAAATTTTTTGTGGGATAATCTTTATTGCCGGCAAAAAATAATTTTTGCAGCAGTGATGCATAACCTTTTATCTCCTTGGTTTCATAAATGGTTCCTGCGCGCACCACCCATTCAATAGTTACCAGTGGAATGGTTGCATTTTCAATTACGATACAAGTTAAACCATTTTCAAAATTCTGAGAGTAAATATTTTCATCAACTTGTGATTTTGTCACTAACGGAAGAAAAAATAATAGCAGGAAAAACCTGTAATTCATTTTTATAGTTGTGTTTGCAACAAACCTAAACGAAAATGGCAGATTGTGAAAATTAGAAATACAGCCGGAAATGTTCTTTGTTTCGGTCGTGGCGGAAAAACAAAATTCCCATTCTGAATAAATCGATACTAAGTGTAACCGACGAATGATTTTTTAATTGCTCCCAGGCCTGCTTCATTTCACTGCTCCAATAAATATCATCCATGACCACAATAGAATATTCGGTAAAAAACGGGAGACATGAATTAAAATAATCTAGAGTAGGATTCAGCCGGTGGTTGCCATCCAGATATAAGAGGTCAACCTGTTTCATTTCAACTAAAGTTGGAATTAACTTTTCTTCAAATTTTCCCTGAATCAATTTAATATTATTTCGGTTGAGCAAGCTGAAATTTATGGCAGCCTCTTCAGCAATTGATTGGCTTCCCTCAACAGTAAAAACTTTTTCATTCTGATTTACTGCTGATAAGTAGGCGGTGGTAACTCCCAGTGAAGTTCCAAGTTCCAGCATGTTTTTACATTTGAAATGCAGAATGATTCGGAATAACAACTGTGCATACTTTTTCGGTGCTGCAGAAGTTTTTGCAATAAATGAAATTGTTCTTGTGTTTTTCTTTTCCAACAAAGAGCCGGCTCCGAAATCTTCTACTTCAATTCTTGCATCATTGGCTTCCAGTTTTTTTCGAAGACTTTCAATTTCCTCATAACAATAAAAACTTCGTTTATCATTCAGTACTTCATTAATAAAAGTATATACAAAAGGAGAGTGGATATAGTATTTTGATTTCGATTTAATCAGATAAATCAAAAATTCTTTTGTTGTAAATAGTTTATTCATGTAACAATTTCAAAATCGCTGTGCAAAATGGTGACAAAACAATTCCGAATAAAAATTATTTTTGATGAGAAAAAAACCACCCCAATGAAAAAGCACATTTACATTTTTATTATCCTGTCAGTTTCGTTTTTAAATTTCAACGCTTTTGCACAGCAAGGATTTCATTCAGTAAAAGAAATTTCTGCTTCCAGCATTTTACGACCACATAATACTGAACGGATTTTTTATGATACACTTATTCCCGGTTCGCAGGATAGTTTGGGCTTTGGTTTTTGTGGCGATACTTTAAAAATTTTTAAACTGAATTCTCCGGCGCAAGGTTATATCGGCGGAAATAATTCGAATGGCGACAAAGAAATTATGCAAAAATTTGGTGTTTCCGGAAGTGGTGGAGTTTACACCATATTGGCGTTGTTTGGTAAGAAGGCAAATTTGACTAACGGGAGTATGATTGCCAAAATGTATTCTGTTGAACCGGTTACTCATGCACCTGATACAATGGTGGCTTATACCGATCCGGTTTCGATGACAGATATTGATACCAATTCTTTTTCCGGATTGTTTACCACATTTCCGTTTCCGGGAGTTATTTATACTAACGATTCTTTTTTTGCAGCTATTGAATTACCTGCTGTTTCAGGTGATACGGCTGCGGTTTATTTAACTCCGCATAATTGTTATAGCGGAAAACAATTGGCTTATGTTTTAAAATCGAATGGAAATTTTTTGCCATTAGGAGGTGTAGGAACTTATGGAATAAATGCTGATTACTGGATTTGGCCGGTCTTTATTCCTGATTCTTCGGTTGGCAACAGCGCCATTTCTCTTAGAGATTTATCTCTGTTTAGGGCTTATCCAAATCCCGCATCCGATTTTCTTAATGTAAAATTTTCGATTAGAAAACCTGCACAAGTAAAGGTTGATTTTGTAAACGAATTGGGGCAAGTAGTCAGCAATATTGATTTGGGTTTTCAGTTATCAGGAGTTCATACCTGCAATATGAATATAAGTCATTTGCCTGCCGGATATTATTATTATTCCATTTCAACTCAGCAGGAACGACTCTTCAGCAAAATTTGCATTGCTCGCAAGTAATTTTTTTGTTTGGATATTTTAAAATTTGTAATAGCCAACAGCTAAAAAGTGCTGTTTTCATTTGATAGGAAGAAAGGTTTTTATTTTAATTTATTACCTGAGTTCAAGTGATAAGTGCACCTAAAACAAAAAAAAATCTGTTCCGGGAAACCGGAACGGATTTTTTTGTTTCTGTAAAATTATGCTTGCTGATTATTGAGCTACCACAATTTTTTGAATAGATTTTCCGGTTAAGGTTTCAACACTCAACATATATACACCATTAGAAACATTTGAAATGTCAATTGATTTATTATGTATTCCCTTATTAAGTGAACCCTCGTTTAAATTCATAATTTCAATTCCTGCAGCATTCATTAATTTAATATTAACTGAAGAATTACATGCCAGAACATAATTCAAATTAATATTTTTAGTTGTTGGGTTTGGAAAAATATTTATCGCATTAATACCGGAATTAATACTGTTCACTCCCACACCAAATTCATGATCGATAATTGGGAAAACGGCAATATCAATATCAAGAGGCCAGGCTGTTAAGAATGAATGCCAGGTATTATCGCTCCATTTTTCATAAGAGTAACCGGTGGTTTCAACACAACCATTTGCAGTACTAACCAATCCAATAGTATCACCTGTAACTTGCGACATTTCCATGCTCACAAAAAAGTTTCCGTTTGTTGGAATTGCTGCAGGAGATGCAAAACTGAAATAAGTAAAACCATTTGCATTGGTAGTATCAATTAAATCCATTGTCACAGGATTTGATGTGCCGATTAAAGTTCCCGGAGCTCCGGTACCGCCAACCGCATAGACTTTTAAAACTACATTACCGGGAGTGGAAGAAACCGATTTTCCACCAGCCCAGATTAAGGCTCCGGTTACATCACCTTCCAATAACTGATACGACGACAAATCATATCGTTGTGCCTTTTCTTTATCACCATAACCATTAGTACCAACCACATAACCTGAATCGCCAACTACTGAATAAACCGTGAGTGTACAGGTCATTGCAGTTGTAAAACTTAAAGGAAACAATGTATCGGTGATAGCGCGGAAATTTTCATTTGAAAAATCCGCAACTGAAACGAAATTTGAAACCGGTGCACTTCGTTGTGCAAAAGTTGCAAAAGATAAAAGCATTAAAAAAGGTAGTGTAATTTTTTTCATTGTTTGAATTTGTTTTGGGCAAATATAAAATTTCAGATTGCATTCAACCATTTACAATATTTTATTTTCCAATTTAAATGGCAATGGTTTTATTAACGGTTTATTTTTTAAAACACAGGTATATATTTTTTTTTGAAATTGAATTTTCAATCGGATTTTTTATTGAAAAATTCTCTATTGAAAAGTTCACTGAATTTATTGGTGCAAAAAAAAATGGCACTTATCACCTGAACTTACCTATTATTTTAAACAGAATGTAATGGCGAACGGCTTACATTCGCCGCCTCAAAAAAAATCAGATAGATGTTAAGTGCAAGAAATGTTTCGTTAAGCTATGGTAAGCGTGTGTTGTTTGATGAAGTGAATATCAGTTTCACCAAGGGCAATTGTTATGGTGTAATAGGAGCTAATGGCGCCGGCAAGAGTACATTCTTAAAAATACTAAGCGGCGAAATTGAACCCAACAAAGGAACAGTGGAAGTGGGCAAGGGAGAGCGAATGAGTTTTCTGAAGCAAAATCAATTTGAGTTTGATGAATTCACGGTGTTGCATACGGTGATGATGGGGCACAAAAAAATGATGGAAGTTCAGTTGATTAAAGACACTATTTACAGCGATCCGAATTCAACTGAAAAAGATTTTTTAATTGCCGGTGATTTAGAAGCCGAGTTTGGTGAGATGGGTGGATACACGGCCGAAAGCGATGCAGCTACTTTTTTAAGTGAGTTGGGTGTGCAGGAAGAGTATCATCAATCGTTGATGAAAGAAATCCCGAGCAATTTTAAATTGCGTGTGTTGCTTGCTCAGGCATTATTCGGCAATCCGGATATTTTATTATTAGATGAACCAACCAATGGATTGGATATTGAAACAATAATTTGGTTGGAAAATTTTTTAGCTGATTATGAAAACATTGTTTTAGTAGTCAGCCATGATCGACATTTTTTAGATACCGTTTGCACACATGTGGCTGATGTGGACAAAAGCAAGATAAAAGTGTACACCGGCAATTATAGTTTCTGGTACGAAGGCAGTCAGTTAGCGGCGCGACAATTAAATGATAAGAATAAAAAGACGGAAGACAAGCGGGCACAACTGCTTGATTTCATAGCGCGTTTCTCAGCCAACGCCAGTAAGAGCAGGCAAGCCACCAGCAGAAAAAAGGCATTGGAGAAATTAAACATCGATGAGATAGAACCGAGCAACCGAAAATATCCCGGAATTATTTTCAGTCCACTGCGCGAAGTTGGAAATCAAATTTTAAATGTTGATCATCTTTCAAAATCAGTGGATGGAAGAAAACTGTTTGATAAAGTTTCATTCAGCATTCACAAGGGAGAGAAGATTGCTATACTGAGTAAGGATCCACTGGCAGTAACTACTTTTTTCGAAATTATAAACGGACACGCAAAAGCCGACCATGGAAAATTTGAGTGGGGAACAACTGTTTACAAAGCCTACCTGCCACAGGAAAACGAAGTGTTTTTTAATTCGGGGTTGAACTTAATGGATTGGCTGCGGCAGTTTGTGCCGAAGTATATTACTGATGCTGATGAACCTTTTATTCGTGGGTATCTTGGAAAAATGTTATTCAGCGGCGACGATATAAATAAAAAAACCGAAGTGCTGAGCGGTGGCGAAAAAGTTCGTTGCATGATCAGCCGCATGATGTTGCAAAATCCGAATGTGATTATTCTCGATCAGCCAACCAATCACCTTGATTTGGAAAGCATACAAAGTTTTAATGAAGGTTGCCAATCATTCCCGGGCATTGTATTACTCACTTCGCACGATCATACTTTTATGGAGACTGTTGCCAACCGCATTATTGAAATTACGCCGAACGGAATCATTGACCGCCTGATGGATTTTGATGAATATATAAATGATAAAAGAGTGAAGGAGCTGAGAGCGGAAATGTATTTAGAGAAAATAACAAATTAGAAATTCTTATCTGCGATAGTGGAATAATTTACAAAACCACTTCGGTTTTTATTTAGCGGCTTTGTAATGTTGTGGGGGCGGCGAAGCGACCCCGCGTTATAATGTGCAGGTTTCGAACTCCGTATTTTGCGGTGGTCTACTTGAAGAAAGATCCAGCTGAAACAGAAGTCCCGACTTTGAGATTGTGGATTTTCAATCGTTATATTTTATTCAACTCAGCATTTTGCCAAACGAACCTTGTTCTTTATAAAAAAATTAACCACTTGTATAATTTATAAAATAATGGTTCTACTATTACTACTTATAAAAACAAAATTCCCTCTTAACCAACAACCAAACTTCTAAAGCATGAAGAAAATTTTCCTTTCCCTTCTTCTCTTGTGTTCGTTCAGTATGCTGTTCGCACAAGACAACACTACCGGTGTAATTACTGCATCCGAGTTTCATGTAACCCGTCCGCTCATTGATATCTTCACTGAGAATCCGGTGGATGAAAACAAAATTTATACGGAAAAAGAATCGCGCGACCGCGAAAATCGTGTGCCTGCAAAGTTTCCATTCACAGTAAATGATGGCCCGCAATACGGCAATGATATTGCTACCATGCAGGGAACAATGGGAGATGTGCCCGGCGATGGTCTGAAAGCAAATATTGCAGGACAAACCGCTTCGGGGTTTCGTCCGTTTGATCCATCGGGTGCTGTTGGTCCCAATCATTATATTCAAATGATTAACTCCACAACTTTTAAAGTGTATGATAAAACCACAATGGCAGTTTTACTAACTGCTTCATTGGGAAGTTTATGGGTTCCGGCAACCGGAAATTCAGGTGACCCGATTGTGATGTATGATAAACCTGCTGACCGCTGGTTTTTGGCGCAGTTTGGTACAAGCACTGACCGGAAAATATATATTGCTGTTTCTACCACCAACAACCCGTTGGGTTCTTATTACACTTACACTTATGTATCACCGCAGTTTCCAGATTATCTGAAGTTCAGTGTTTGGACTGATGGATATTACATGACATCTAATCAAAGCACTCAAAAAGTTTTTTGTTTTGAAAGAGATGCCATACTTGCCGGAACTCCCGGTGCGCGTACAATTTATGTAAATTATTCTCCTCCTAAATCCGGATTTTTCTGTCCTCTGCCTGGTGATGCTGCTGATGGTGCTTTACCTCCGCTCGGTGCACCGTGCCCAATCTATTCTTATTCCGACAACGGCTGGGGTGCAGGATACTTTGATGCTGTAAATATTTATAACATGGCAGTAACCTGGGGAGTTACACCAACTGCCTCTATTACTTTAGCTGCTAATGTTTCTACTGCAGCATTTGATGCTTCTTATAATTCAAGCTGGAATGATTGTCCTCAGCCCGGAACTACGCAAAAGTTAGATGGAATAGGTGGAGTGTGTATGTATCGCGCACAATGGAAATCATGGGCAGGTTATAACACAATGGTTTTAAACTGGGGTGTGAAAATTAATACTACAACCCGCAACATTAAATGGTGCGAGTTAAGGCAGAATCAATCAACAGGAGTGTGGAGCATGTATCAGGAAGGAATTTATTCGCCCGATGCTGATACTCGCTGGATGGGTACTATGGCAATGGATAACAATGGCTCTATTGGAATCAGTTACATCAAGTCGAATGCAATATCGCTTTATCCCGGACTTTATTATACAGGCAGAAGAACCTGCGACCCGCTTGGAACATTACCGGTTACTGAAACTTTAGTCATTGCAGGAACAGGTTATCAAACAGGCACTAACCGTGTTGGTGATTACGCACAAACTAATCTTGACCCCGATGGTGTTACCTTCTGGAGCACGAGCGAATACATGGGTGGCACATCAGGATCAAGCGCATCGCGCACCAGAATTTTTTCTTATCAGATTCCGGGATGTTCATTGGCAGCAGGTGTTTCTATTTCACAAACTGCCGGCACCAACCCAACCTGCATTGGTTCTTCGGTAACTTTTACTGCATCACCAACCAATGGCGGAACAACTCCTGCATATCAGTGGCAGGTGAATGGTTCGAATGATGGAACCAATTCCCCAACATTTACAACTACCTCATTAACAAACGGACAAGTTGTAACCTGTATCATGACATCTAATCTTTCAGGGGTTACAGGTAATCCCGCAACATCCAATGGAATAACAATGACTATTAATTCTGCTGTAACCCCTGCTGTTTCTATTGCAATAACAACAGGCAGTAATCCATCGTGCGCCAATGCATCGAAAACATTTACCGCCACACCAACCAACGGAGGAACAACTCCTTCCTATGACTGGCGTGTAGATGGTTCAAGCACCGGAACAACCACTTCAACTTATTCAACAAATTCATTGACAGGCGGACAAACAGTTAACTGCATAATGACTTCATCACTTTCGTGTGCAAGTCCGGTATCGGCTTCAAGCAATGATATTATCATCAGCATTTCATCATCAGTTACTCCGTCAGTTGCTATTGCAATTACTTCAGGAACCAATCCAACACCATCTGGTTCATCAGTAACATTTACTGCAACACCAACCAATGGTGGAACCACTCCAGCTTATCAATGGAAAATAGGAACCACTAATGTTGGAACAAACTCGGCAACTTATACAACCACATCATTAGTTAACGGAAATATTGTTTCCTGTGTTATGACTTCGAATGCAACTTGCGCAAGTCCAACTACTGCTACAAGTAATTCAATTACAATGACTGTAACAGGGGCCGTTACTTATTGCACCGCATCTTCAACCAACACCACTCGGCAGTACATTAAAAAAGTTGTGATGGGTTCTATCAGCAACACAACAGGTGCTACTACTTATTCAAACTACACCTCGCTTTCAACCAATGTAACTGTTGGAACGGGTACAAACATTACTGTTACAAGAGGAAAAAATTATACGACCATTATTGTTGTCATTTTCTGCGACTGGAATAACAATGGTGTATTTACCGATGCAGGCGAAACAGTTTATACTTCTGCAGTTGGTGGTGGGCCATATACAACCAGCATCAATCCTCCGGTATCTGCAGTTTCGGGTTCAGTGAGAATGAGAATTCGAATGACTGATTCCAATACGGGAGTGAACATTACATCGTGCGGAACATCCACTTACGGTGAAGTGGAAGATTACACTTTGGTAATTGGCGCACATGGTCCGGTTGCAATTGAGCCTGAAGAAGAAGTTTCGGTAAGCAGTTCAATTCCTAAAACAATCATGCTTTCTGTATTTCCGAATCCGAACAACGGAAGTTTTACTGTTAAGGGAGAGAAAGCCGGTGTATACTACATCATTGATGAAGCAGGTCATTTGATTTCGTCATTCAATTTAAGTGCTGATAACAATTTCACTCAGGTGATAGATAATTTAAGTAGTGGAATTTTTGTGATAGCCGGTCAGAATAAATATGGTGTTACCAAGCAAAAAGTAGTGGTAGCGAAATAACTTTTAATAGATAAATTTCTTATAGAGGCTGTCTCAAAAGGGCAGCCTCTTTTTTTTATATGTTGACTTCCCGTCAGCTGTTTTTATTTTTACTATTTTAATATTTTCAATCATTGTAAAAATGAATTGAAAACTTAAAAGTCAGTAACTCAACTATGCAGAAATTCAGAGCCACAATAGAAATAATTGGTATAAATCCATTTGTATTTGTTCCTGAAAAAATACTTCATTTTATTTTTAAACAAGCCGATAAAAGCAAGGGACCTATTCCAATATGCGGAACGGTAAATGAAAAACCGTATAAACAAACACTGGTGAAATTCAGAGGTGAATGGCGGTTATATATCAATGCTTCCATCCTGAAAAATTCGCCTGAACGAATTGGTGAATCAATTACCATTACCATGGGCTTCGATTCTTCTGACCGAACCACTAAACCAAATCCTGAATTTACAAAAGCATTAAATAAAAATCCGGAAGCAAAAATTGCTTTCAGGAATTTACGGCCATCGCGACAAAATGAAATTGTGCGCTACATATCTTCCTTAAAAACCAAGGAGAGTAGAGATAGAAATATAGCAAGGGCAATTTCTAATCTTTGCGGAAACGATTAATTCACGAGAGGCGAAACCATGAATAATGATTCGTTTGTTGCAACATCTTGTCCTTGCTTCAAATGAGACACACCCCTAACCCCTCTTGATAGAGGGGAATGCATATGTCGTATAATATTGTTTGCGTTTTTGTAAATCGTTAATTTAATTTTTCATCGCTGTATTATTCCCTCCTAATAAGGAGGGTTAGGGAGGTGTATTCCCTCCAAAATAAATTCTTAGCAATTGTCCTTCTCCATTTTTCTTGGAGAAGGTGCCGAAGGCGGATGAGGTATAAGGAGGGTTAGGGAGGTGTCAGCCGCGACGACACACCCCCTAACCCCTCTTGATAGAGGGGATTGCGTTTGATTTTGAATATGGTTTTGGTTTTAATGTATGGTTATTTCATTTCTCTATCGCTGTATTATTCCCTCCTAACAAGGAGGGTTAGGGAGGTGTTGGGCGATTTATTTATCGTTTGAGTTTTTATAAATCGAACTTCCGGCTCCGTGTTTATATTTTTTCCTTCTCTATTTTTTTATGAAAGTCGAGATAGAGGGGCAATGCGGCGGAGCCATACCAGGGAATTAGTTCGACTTCAAAAACTTTTTGTTGAATCGTGGGATCGGTTTGCAGCAGTGCCTCTGCTTCGGCTACTGTTTTTACATTCAGAATAAAAAGACCACGATAGGTTTTATCATTCTTGCCAAACGGACCGGCAACCACTAATTTTCCATCATCAGCGAGGCGATTAATATTTGCGATGTGACCTTTAAAAAGACTATCCGATAAATTCTTGTCTTCAATTTTATTGGGGCCGGTTTTCAGAATAACAAAAATGTAATTCTTCATTCCATAAGCATCTGCTCCCAATGAATCGGCCAATGCTTTATCATATAGCGGATTGTCAGACTGACTATAAGCACATAAACTATAATTTAAAATTAAAAAAAGTGTGAACAGATTTTTCATGCATCAAATAAAATGGTAAATGGTAAAGTTCACAAGATTTTAGCTATTATCTATTAGCTTTTAGCTGTTAGTTTTTAGCTTTTAGTTTTTAGCTTTTAGCTTTTCACAATCCTTAAAGTATTTCATCAATCAGAGTTGATGAATCTTTATCGGGTGCTACATCGTGAATCAATATGTTTTGATTCTCGAGCATTGCATAAAATTCACCACGCGTGGCGGGCTCTTCAAAATGATGTTTTATTCCCAATCGCTGCGCGAGTAAATTGGCATCCAATTTACTCAGTGCTTTAACCTCTTTGCGCGCTATTAAACGACCGGGGCGCAATAAGGCACTGTCTAATTTGCGCAGGTCAACATTAAAGGTGCAGATGATTTGCAGGTTGAGCAAATCGTTAAGAAATCCATCGGTCATGTTCAGCAGATTGGTAATACCCTGTATGCGCACTCCTTGCTGTCGCATTGCCAGCAAGGGTTCGGCATCTTCAATCAGCAAACACACAAAAATTTCCTTGTACCGCCCAGTTCCTGATTTCCTTCGAAAGAAAAGTAATAAACACCGGTTCAACCAGGTGGTCAAACATATTGGGCGGCATGTAAATCACCACCTTTTTATTAGAAGCCATATTGCGCAGCAGGTGGCGGATGTAGTAAGTTTTTCCGGTGCCCGGTTGCCCGTGAAACAACACCAATCCCTTTGAACCGGTAGCAAATCGTTTCATCAGATCATCATGAAACTTTGCAAAGCCATATCCATAATTCACATCAAGGTCTTTAATTTCAAAGCTGTCAGAAACCGGTCGCTCCGTCATGGTATAGGCATTTCCGGAAACCTCAATCAGATTAATGCGCGGCTTCTCAGCTCGGCACGGGATGTTACCGTGCTGCTTAATAGCGATTCGGTTTATAACCAGTTAGCTGATTTGAAAAATCAACACTGACAGAAGAAAAGGTTTTTAATTTTAATCTGCATGCATATGAATATTCAGTTCGCCAATTGAAGCAATCTATTCAATCTGCTTTATACATTTACGGGCTAAATAATACCTGATGCCTTTTTACATGCGCATGGGAAAAATTCCCGCCAAGCGTCACACACAGTTTCGTAAG
>CAMDOA010000022.1 GCA_945903305.1 Chitinophaga pinensis | reverse complement strand
ATGCGCCGATTGGTTACATCAGTGCAACAAAAGAATTGAAACCAAACGACTGGGAAAAATACTGGAATGACAAAGACACGCGGCTGTTACACTTCATCGGAAAAGACAATATAGTTTTTCATTGCATCATTTTCCCAACTATACTTCATGCGCACGGCGAGTACATTGTTCCGGATAATGTTCCGGCGAATGAGTTCCTGAATTTAGAAGGCGAAAAACTTTCCACCTCACGCAATTGGGCGGTTTGGCTGCACGATTACTTAAAAGATTTTCCGGGCATGCAGGATACATTGCGATATGTATTGACTTCCATTGCACCCGAAACAAAAGATAGTGATTTTACCTGGAAAGATTTTCAGGATCGCCACAACAATGAAATCGTTGCAATACTCGGAAATTTTGTGAACCGCACAATGGTGCTAACACATAAATTTTACAATGGAAAAATTCCTGCTTACGGAAATTTAACTGAGAACGACCACGAATTAATTGCTTTAATAGAAGTGGCCCAACAAAATATTTGCGACTCATTAGAAAAATTTCGTTTTCGCGAAGCTCTGCAGGAGTTAATGAATCTGGCAAGAGCCGGAAATAAATATTTAACCGATAACGAACCGTGGAAAATTATAAAGACGAATGAAGAGCGTTGTGCAACCGTGATGTATTTGTCAATTGAAATTACTGCCTACCTCGCACAACTCATGCAACCGTTTCTTCCGAATGCATCGGAGAATACTTTGAAGATGTTAAATCTTGAAAAGAAAAACTGGAGCACAGAATTGAAAGGACAATTGGTTCATCCCGGTCATCAATTGAATGAAGCCGGATTGCTATTCCGTAAAATTGAAGATGAAGAAATAACTGCTCAGGTTGAAAAATTAAAAGCGAATCAAAAACAAGTGGTGATACAACCCGAAACTAAAAATCGGATCACAGATTCCGCCTCAAACGGAAAACCCGAAACAACTATTTCAGAAATTAATTATGAAGATTTTGCGAAGATTGAATTGCGTGTCGGAACAATTACAGCAGCAGAGAAAGTAAAAAAAGCTGATAAACTTTTGCAGTTGCAGGTTGATTTAGGAACAGAAATAAGAACCATTGTTTCAGGAATTGCTGAACATTATTCCCCTGAAAATATTATTGGTCAGCAGGTTTGCATTGTCGCCAATCTTGCTCCACGAAAAATTAAAGGCATTGAATCAAAGGGAATGATATTGATGGCAGAAGATGAAAACGGCAAACTGAATTTCGTGATGCCGAGTGAAGCGATAAAAGCAGGGAGTAAAATTTCTTAATACAAATTAGGGCACGGATTAGCACGGATGCTACGGATAACCACTTATTTTATTATCCGTCATAATCAGTTGCATCTGTTAAAATCCGTGTCCCATTAAGCAGAGCAAATTCAGCATGAATATTCAACAGAACATTTCACTTCTTCCTTACAACACTTTCCATATAGCAGTTGCGTCAAAATATTTTGCTGAGATAAAAACAGAAAATGATTTCAGTGAATTGTTAAGAGAAGAGAAATTCCAATCAAACCAAAAATTAATTCTTGGAGGCGGCAGCAATATTCTTTTCACCAAAAACTTTGATGGAATTGTAGTGAAAAATTCTTTCACCGGAATTTCAGTAGTAAAGGAAGATGAAAATTATGTGTGGGTAAAAGCTTCAGCGGGTGAAGTATGGCATCAGTTTGTACTGTGGTGCATTGAAAAAAATCTGGCAGGACTTGAAAATCTCTCGCTCATTCCGGGGCAAGTTGGAGCAGCACCCATGCAAAATATCGGAGCGTATGGTGTAGAGGTAAAAGATGTGTTTGATAAATTGGAAGCTATTGAAATTGCTACCGGAGAAAAGGTGAATTTCAAAAATGCTGAATGTGAATTCGGTTATCGAGAAAGTGTTTTTAAAAATAAATTCAAAAATCAGTTCCTGATTTCATCAGTTACTTTTCGGTTAAATAGAATTCCAAAATTCAATGTCAACTACGGAGATATAAAAATGACATTGGATGAAATGCGGGTAAACGAACTCAGCATAAAAGCAGTGGGCGATGCAGTAATAAAAATCCGCTCATCAAAATTACCTGACCCGAATGTTTTGGGAAATGCCGGAAGTTTTTTTAAGAATCCGGTAATCACAAAAGAGGAGTTTTATTTATTTATTTCAAAAAATCCAATAGCTCCCAACTACCCAATCCACCAATCTCCCAATTCCCCAATCAAGCAATATAAAATCCCTGCTGGTTGGTTAATTGAGCAATGTGGCTGGAAAGGAAAAATGGTTGGACACACCGGCTCGCATAAATCACAGGCATTGGTATTAGTTAATTATGGTGGAGCAACTGGAAACGAAGTGTATCAGCTTGCGTTGGAAATTCAAAAATCAGTTCTCGATAAATTCGGAATTACAATTTCACCCGAAGTGAATCTGGTTTAGTTTCTTTTACCGCGGAGGCGGAAATACGCAGAGATAATTTATTCAACAAATATTTTACCCGAATACTTTTTTCCTCCCGAAATCAATTCAACAAAATAAATTCCTGTTGCCGTCGAATTCAGTTTGAATTGAATTTCATTTTTATTCTGTGAAATAATTTTCAACGCACATTTTTCTCCCAAAGCATTAACTCCGGAAATTTGAAAATCAATATTCACTCCATCAGGAATTTGAAATGAATAAATATTGCCACCAACATTTTTCAGATTTAAAACTGAACTGAAAATTTCATTCACCAAAGAAGGAAACCCGCATTCAACAGGATTCGATGATACACAAACATCATCAACATAATAATAAGCATGAATGTATTGCGGCGCGGCCGAAGAAATATTTACCGGCCGCACTCGCAATGAATCTGTTGTAGTACCATCTTTAAAATTTCCGAGAGTCAGAAATTTTTCACCACCAACAGCAATGTATTCTCCTGCTATTCTCGTCCAGTTCAAAGTATCGGTTACAAATGTGCCTTCCGGATTTTCGAGTTGCGGAGTCACCGGAAAATTGCTTGTCCAGATGCTGTATAAACTATCAACAGAGAGATACATTCCGAAATCATCGGTGGCAAAAACAGAACTATCGGCAAGCGAAACATAAAAACTCAAGTAGTACTTCGTGCCTGCAGCAAGTGGAGAAGTAAGTTGCACTTCCGCATATTCACGATAACCGGGGTAATAATAGAAAGCATAAAATCCTGCATATGCTCCACCTGTTTTCCCTTGCTGCCACCCGAAAAAATTATCAGGCACATCTGATAATGCAGAAAAGGAACATGAGTCAAAATAATCAGGTGTGGCTGCATTGGCACGAAACCATTGATTGGCAGAATTAATTTCTGAAACTCCATACGGACAAGTGTCAGTTACTTCGAATGAATAATTCGGAACCAGGTTTTGTGAATGGGATGAATTCACAAAACAAAATAGATTGGAACTGAAAATTAAAATGAAGAAAATCTTTTTCATAACATTTTCTTTTTTATGAGAAGGGAAGTTACAGATGATTATTGAAACGACAGAAAATAATATTTTTTTATCTGTAACCTTTTTCCGTTTCTGCATTCTCTAATAAAATGTTTCTATGAAAAAGAGATTGTTTCTGATATTAATTATTTTACAAATAACACTTATTGCACAGGCCCAAAACCTTTCACAGGTTATTAGAGGGGCTGTAATTGACAAGAATGTTAAGAATGAATTGATTGGCGCAACTGTCACACTGCCATCCACTTCACCCATGATGGGAACTGTGACTGATGTAAATGGAAATTTCAGAATTGATAATGTGCTTGTTGGAACTTACACTGTTCGAGTCTCTTATATTGGATACAAGCCGCTGGATATTCCAAATGTGCAAATCAACTCGGGAAAAGAAACCGTGCTGACCATTGAGTTGGAAGAAAATTTTATTGAAGGAAAGGAAATTATTGTAACAGCCGATAAACGAAAAGACCAACCACTCAATGAACTTTCGAATGTGAGTGCACGCACTTTTTCGGTGGAAGAAACACAACGATATGCTGCAGCAGTAAATGATCCTGGTAGAATGGTCACCTCATTTGCAGGCGTAGTTTCAACTGATGATGGAAATAATAAAATTTCTATTCGGGGCAATTCGCCAAACGGCTTATTGTGGCGCATGGAAGGAATTGATATTCCAAATCTAAATCACTTTTCGAGTGTTGGAACATCTGGTGGAGGTGTTTCAATTCTGAACGCGCAGTTACTTTCCAATTCTGATTTTATCAGCGGCGCATTTGCTGCTGAATATGGAAATGCACTCTCCGGTGTTTTTGATTTAAAACTGAGAAAAGGAAACAATGAAAAAATGGAATTCACGGCTCAGGCAAGTGTGCTGGGTTTAAGTTTTGCTGCTGAAGGTCCCTTCAAAAAAAACTATAAAGGATCATATCTAGTTAATTATCGATACTCTACTCTTGGTATTTTAAATGGAACCGGACTTATCAATCTTGGCGGGATTACAACATATCAGGACTTATCATTCAATGTTTTTCTTCCTACAAAAAAATCTGGATACTTCAGTTTATTCGGTATTGGAGGATTGAGTGCGCAAGATTTCAAAGCAATCAAAGACACGACAGAATGGGCGCATTTTTATGATCGTCTCGGCAGCACATTTTTTTCTAACACAGGTGTTTCAGGTTTTACTCATTCCTATATTTTCAATTCAAAAGCATACTTGCGCACCTCAATTTCAATATCAGGAGAAGGTAAAGGGTATAACGAAAATTACACTGATGATGAGTTAAACCTCGTTAAAACAGATGTTGAATCATTTCAACTCATTAAGCAATCAGTGTCATCGGTTCTCAATTATAAATTCAATTCAAAATTTTTGTTACGAACAGGAGTCTCGCAAACACGAAGCAGTTTTAAATTGAAAAGTGAGCGCAGTCCCGTTCCCGGTGAAGAATTAATTACGGAGGTTGACGGGAGCGGTGAGTCTTATGATTCACAGATTTTTGCTCAGGTAAAGTATCATTTCAGCAATAAATTTTCAGCGAATGCCGGGTTGCATGCAATGTATTTTTGGCTGAACAATACATATTCACTTGAACCACGCGCCTCGATGAATTATGATATCGGTGAAAAGCAAAGCATCAGTATCGGATATGGTTTACATAGTCAGCAGCAACCAATCGGTTTATATTTTGCTCAGGCTATTGATCCTATGGGTATGAAATTTTATCCGAACCGTGATATAAAATTTACAAAGGCGCATCACCTGGTTTTATCATATAATTATCTGCTTAGTAAAAACCTCAGAATCAAAACTGAATTTTATTATCAGTGGTTATTTGATGTTCCGGTCAGCCAAGATTCAGCAACTTCGTTCTCCATGCTAAATCAGTCGGAAGGATTTATTGCTGATAAACTCATTAGTAAAGGAACTGGTACCAATAGAGGTGTTGAACTCACTCTGGAAAAATTTTTATCGAATCGATTTTACTACCTTCTTTCATTGTCATTGTATGAATCGAAATACATAGGTTCGGATGGAGTGGAGCGCAATACTCGGTACAACGGAAACATTGCAGGAAGTTTTACTGCAGGTAAAGAATTTGTGGTGTCAAAAAATTCAGAAGCAACTATTCTTGGTTTGAACACCAAAGTTCTTTATTCAGGAGGATATCGTTACACTCCAATTGATTTATCTGCTTCCATTGCATCTAACCAAACTGTAGAAATAAGCAATAATGCTTTTAGTAAACAAAACCCTGCTTATTTTCGCATTGACGGTTCAATTTGTATAAAACGAAACAAACCAAAGCATACAAGTATTTATTCGTTAGACATTCAAAATGCAACAAATCGTAAAAATGTTTTCGGACAGTCTTTTGATCCAAGAAAGCAGAAACTTGTTACAAACTACCAAATGACAATCATTCCTGTTCTGAGTTATAAAGTGGAATTTTAATTTCTGAAAAATGAACATAAAAAAATTATTTTTTCTTTTGCCTGTAACTTTTTCGTCCTTTTGCATTTATAGTATAAACAACTTTTAAAATGAAACGGATAATTTCTATTTACTCTCTCCTGATTTTAGTCATTGTAACCACTTCCTGTCGCCGCGAAAATTTTCCATGCATCAAGGGAAAAGGCAGTGTGCAAACACAAACCCGCGATGTGAGCAGCTATTCGCGAATTGAATTTCAAACTGAAGGAACAGTTTACATTACGGTGGATACTTTCTACTCAATGAAAATTGAAGCGCAACAAAATATTATTGATGACATGCAAACCGAATTGAATGGTAACTCTTTGAAAATTTATAATAAGCATTGCCTGAAAAATCATGAGCCAATAAAAATTTATATCACCACTCCATCATTGAATGGAATTGATTTGAGCGGCTCCGGAAATTTAATTGTGTCGTCAAAAATTGAAGCAACGGATTTTGATTTAAATGTGAGTGGCTCAGGTGATATTGAATTGCAGGATAGTTTAATCGCCAATTCTGTTACATCAAATATCAGCGGTTCGGGCAGCATGAAAATGATTGCGGTTTGTAATTCGCTCACCGGGAAAATAAGCGGCTCCGGAAATATTACTGTTAAAGGTAAAACTTCATCAGAAAAATTTACAATCAATGGCTCAGGCGATATTCATTCGTTTGATTTGTCTTCGCTCACAGCTGAAATTACTGTAAGCGGAAGCGGAGCAACTGAAATAAATGTTGCCGATAATTTAGATATAACAGTCAGTGGAAGCGGTGATTTGTATTACAAAGGAAACCCAACCATCAACTCGCAAATGAATGGAAGTGGAAATCTGATTCATGTAAACTAGTGATTGATAAATTTACGATAGCAAAGAATCTAAGAATCTGTGGCAATAACTAACAACGAGAGCGAATTAATTGAGGCGGCAAAAAAAAATCCGCAGCACTTTCGTGCGCTCTACGAAAAATATTTTAAGGATGTATATCTGTTCATCTACCGCCGACTTGATGATGAACACCATGCAGCAGATTTTGCGCAGCAGGTTTTTCTGAAAGCAATGCAGCATTTGAAATATTATGAAGACCGCGGAGTTCCGTTTGGTGCGTGGCTGATTCGAATTGCCAGCAATGAAGTAAATCAATATTACAGAGACCGGAAAAAGGAACGCACTGTGAGTATGGAACTCACTGACCTTAATGATATTCTGGATGAAAATGATTCGCACCTGATTCAGGAAAGAAGAGAAGCTGCCATGCAAGCCATTAAAAAATTAAACGCAGAAGAACTCGAACTGATAGAAATGCGGTATTTCGAAAAAAGAAGTTTCGCTGAAGTGGCAGAGATAAAAGGACTAACAGAGAACAACGCGAAAGTAAAAGTGCACCGCATATTGGAACGGCTGCGCAAGCAATTATCCACCCAAGTAAAAGCAGCGTAACATGACGAAGATAAAATTCAAATTTCACCAAAAACCTTTGAGCGAAGCGCAAATCAATTCGTTCAAAAACTTCGATTCGCTGATGACAGCTTTTGTTGCAGCTCCAAAACCATCATTGCAATACCGATTAACACATAACCGATACTTCATTTACACAACAGGAATCATGAGCGGAATAATCATTACAGCGATAGTTACTACCATATTTTTTAATCAAAACAATTCAGTTAAAAATCAACTGGCTGAAACGAGCAAAAGTCAGATAGAAAACATTACCACTGTTCAATCTGAGAATAGAAATAATTCTGACATCAATTCAATTTCTTCAAATAAAAATGTTGAAGAGAATACTGATGCTGAAAAAATAAATTCTGTTGAAGTAAATAAAACGGGTATCGAAATTATTTATTCTTCAAAACAGATAAGCAGCATTTCCAATGAAAAAATAATTTCTGATCCAAAAAATAAAAAGGCTTCGAGCAATAATTTGAAAAAAAATTCAACTGAAATTATTCCAAATAACAGTTCAAAATCTAATTCAAAGAAGGATGAATTGAATTCAAACTCTTCAGTTATTCAAACCGAAATGGAAAAAATAATTTCTGATTCAGTAAAAATTGAAACAGGAAATTCAGTTGCTTCAAATAATAATTTTGAAAATAAATCTTTTGAGATTCTCATTGGAGGAATTGGAAAAATGATAGAAGAAACTAAAACTGTTCAATCAGAAAATATTCCAAATGAAATTTCAATTGACAACAATCAAAAGAGTTCGCAAACAACTCCGGTTTTAATTCCTGAGTCAGCTGATTCTGTTTCACAAACTATTTCTGAAACAGATGATTCAGCAAAAAAGAAATTGCAATTATTAAATTCTGAAATGGCAAATAAAGTGGATGACATTTCGAAAAATATTTCTGATGAGTCTAAAGCATCTTATCAATGGATGCGCGCAAAACTCAACGGTGTTTTTGCAAGTAAGTATCACAACAAACGACAATCAACTCATGACACTGTGAGTATTCAGAATCGGGCAGCACAGGTTTCATTTCTGTATCCGATTGGATCGAATGGAATTATTTCCGGTAAGTATTCAAATGTTTTTTCATTCAATATTCTCAGCGGTTACAACGGCGGAGTAAATGGTTTTGAACTCGGCGGCCTGGTGAACATCGATCGGAAAAATATGAACGGGTTACAAATTGCCGGACTCACCAATGTGGTTTTCGGAAATGCAAATGGATTGCAACTCGGCGGATTGGTGAATCACGCGCGCAATGTGAATGGTGTACAAATTGGTGGACTCGTAAATACATCACTGGGTTCGGTTGATGGTACACAAATAGGAGGTCTTGTGAATTATGCACTCGATTCCATTAACGGTGCTCAGATTGGAGGCATCGCAAATGTTTCTACCACATCGCACAGTGTGAACGGAACACAGATTGGAGGAATTGCCAATCTTTCATTGGGAAAAATGAATGGCTCACAAATTTCAGGAATTTTAAATATGGCCAATAAATTAAATGGTTTCCAAATCGGATTAATAAATGTGGGAGTGAAAGTGGCCGGAATGCAAATCGGGCTCATCAATATTTCTGATTCACTCAAAGGAGTTCCCATCGGATTGATTTCTATTTCAAGAAACGGATTGTTTCATGTGGATGTTTTCAATACTGATTTCAGCAACATCAATGCAAGTGTGCGGTTGGGTTCGAAAGCATTTTATAATATTTTTTCAATTGGTGTTTCACCAAATACTGCAGATGGAAACCGATATTCATTTGGTTATGGAATCGGAACACACATTGATATCAGCAAAAAATTCTTCACCAACATTGAAGCACTCGCGTGGAATGTTCATTACAAGGATTTCAAAGATTGGAGCACCGGAATAAACATGGTGAATCAATTGCGCATTCTTCCGGGCTGGCAAATCACAAAAGGAATTGGCTTGTATGCAGGGCCATGTTTTAATGTGGAAGTGCTTCACGACTCCTATAATTCCGCAGTAAAATCTCACTTGTATAACGCACATGGTGGCGGCACCACCGGAGTTAATGGCTGGATTGGATGGACAGCAGGGTTGCAGTTTTTCTGATTGAATAATAAACACTTTAATTTTAAACAACCATTAACCCATCTGCTATTGTATCCCCGCCCAGAATCGAACTGGGATCAAAAGTTTAGGAAACTTCTATTCTATCCGTTGAACTACGGGGACAAAAAATATTGCCTCAAAAATATATGAAAGAAATGATGATTTTTTCTTTCGGCACTATCTATTTATAAATTTTTACTTCTTCTTAATATGCAAAGTCGGAATCATGTAACCGGTTAATGCCCCCATTAAATAACCAGCAATCACATCGGTCGCAAAATGTTTACCCGCCGAAACTCTTAAAAAACCTTATACTGCAGGAATAGTGGCTGCGCTAATCCAAATGAATGTTTTTTTTGTTTTATCAGTTTCATTCAGCGTGATTGTGCGTGCCATAAAAAAAGAAGTTGCTGCAACAGTAGATGTGTGACCTGAATAAAACGACAAAGAAGCATCTTCCGGATGTTTTAATCGCAATACATCATCATAAGAATTTAATATATAAACAAATGGTCTGGTTCTTTTCGTTGTTATTTTAACAATATCTGTTAATGCAGCATTTAAAATCATCGTTTCAAAATACATGGTCATATAAGTGCCGTAATTACTTCTGTCTTCCTTACTAATCAAATAGTAAATAATCGGGGCAGTAGCACCTATTAAAAGTCCGTCGCTGATTTTATCCGGAAATGGAAATTATTTTCTGGGCTGATCAAAAAAAAATAATTGCCCGGTTGAAAGCGAATTGAATTTTTGCTCGCTGAGTACAGAGTGTTTTTTTTCTAAAAATAATTTATCGAATCCCACTGCTCCGCCGACAACGGCAGCGAGCGAAATGTCCAATCCGGGTTTTAACACAAATGATTTTTGAGCAAACAGAAATTCAGGTATACTGGTTGCGATTAACAAGAATAAAAATTTCAAACCGATTGTTTTCATTTCTTAATCATCAAATAAATGCAATTTATTTTTTACAGCATCGAATATTTTCTAATTGAAAATAGTTAGTTTGAATTTTGATTTTATTTTCAACCTGAATTTTAACTGATGAGTAATATAAATTCCGCAAAAGAAATTCTGAAAAAATATTTTGGTTACGATTCGTTTCGTCCGTTGCAGGAAGAAATAATTTCAGAACTGTTGAACAGAAAAGATGCCATGGTGCTGATGCCAACCGGTGGCGGAAAAAGTTTGTGCTTTCAAATTCCGGCATTGATGATGGAAGGAACCGCGCTGATTATTTCTCCACTAATTTCGTTGATGAAAGATCAGGTAGATGCACTGCGCACCAATGGAATCAGTGCTTCCTTCATCAACAGCAGCATGAGCCGCGATGAAGAAACTGTGGAAATAGAAAAATGTTTGCGTGGCGAAACCAAGTTGCTGTATCTCTCACCTGAAAGAGCCATGGCAGATTTGAACGGTTGGCTTCCACAACTCAAACTAAGTTTAATTGCCATTGACGAAGCGCATTGTGTTTCGCAGTGGGGTCATGATTTTCGTCCGGTTTATAAAGTGTTACACCAACTGCGCGAAAGTTTTTCAAATGTTCCGTTAATTACACTTACTGCCACTGCTGATAAACTCACGCGAATCGATATTCTTTCTTTGCTCGGTTTGCGTTCACCAAAACAATTTGTCTCGTCATTCGATCGTCCGAATATTTCGCTCGCTGTAAAATTCGGAATGAACAAACGCGATAAGGTGAGAGATATTTATCAGTTCATTACAAAACATAAAAACGAAAGCGGAATTATTTATTGCACATCGCGCGCCAGTACTGAGGAAGTTTCAATGGATTTAAAAGAATTAGGCATTGAGGCAAAGTGTTACCACGCCGGCATGTCGAGCGACGATAGAACTAAAGTGCAGGAAGATTTTATCAACGATGAAGTGCAGGTAGTGTGTGCCACCATCGCATTCGGAATGGGAATAGATAAAAGCAATGTTCGTTTTGTATTACACTACAATTTACCAAAGGCCATTGAAAATTTCTTTCAGGAAATCGGTCGTGGTGGTCGCGATGGTTTGAAGTGCGACACCATTTTGTATTTCAGCATTGGCGATTTGATAATGCTCCGAAAGTTTGCCGAGGAAAGTGGTCAGCCGCAAGTTAATTTAGAGAAGCTGGAGCGCATGAATGAATATGCCGAAGCACAGATTTGCAGAAGGAAAATTCTGTTAAATTATTTCGGAGAAAACCTTCGCGACAATTGCAACAATTGTGATGTGTGCGGCAATCCACCAAAACATTTTGATGGAAAATTGATTGCACAAAAAGCATTGAGTGCATTGAAGCGAATAGAATTGGAAGGAAAAAAAGTTGGTGGCCATTTATTGGTTGATGTATTGCGCGGTATGCGGAATCAGGAAGTGTTGTTGCCCGGATTAGATAAAATAAAAACTTACGGAGCGGGTGCGGATATGAGCGCGAAGGAGTGGAGTCACTACATTTTGCAAATGATTCAAATCGGGTTGATGGAAATCGCATACGACGATGGAAACACTTTGCGCATTACTTCCTTCGGCGATTTGGTTTTGAAAGGAACTGTACCGCTCAGTTTAGTAATTCCAACAATTGATGAAACGAAAATCAGAATTTTAAAAACAAAAGTCCGTTCTTATACAAACAGATTTTCTGAACCAACTTCAGATTCAATATTTGAAACGCTCCGGCAATTGCGAAAGGAGATTGCGATCAAATTAAATGTACCTCCTCATGCGGTGTTTAGCGATTCTGTATTAGTAGAATTGGAAGAGCAACTGCCGATGACTGAAGACGAGTTGATGAAAATAAGCGGAGTAACTGAAAATAAATTATCACAATTCGGTAATCAGTTTCTCAACGCAATAACAAATTTTAAGCAGCATAAACCAAAAAACAATATTGATGAAATTCTTTCAGAAGAAAACCTGAAACGATACATGATTGAGCTGAAAGAAAAAGGAATAAAGTTTACAAGAAGTGCAATAGGAAAATTGCTGATTGGTTCAAATTCAGGAAGATTCCCTGAAGAAGTAAAATCACTTTCGTTTTTCGGGTTGCTTACAAATAAGATGACAGCAACTTCAGTGGGTATAAGAATCAATGAATTTTATCGCCCTTATGTGGCAGAAGAAAATGCAAAGAGAAATAATGAAACAATTGGAGCGAATGATTATAGAAATTCTCTTGCAGATGATTTCTTTTCTAAAGAAACCTTTAATCAGTTGAGCGAATCGCAAAGAAAATCTTTGAAGGAAAACCTTGATGCAATTCCATTTTCAAAACCAACAGAGCTAATGACAAACGCCGAGCTAATTGAGAAAAGAAAAACTCATCCACGCCACATGGAGTTGTGGAGCGAGCGCGAGAAAGAAATAATTACAAAAGCAATTCGATACACTAATGATTTACATTTTCTTATTCACTCTTTTGGAAGAAATGCAGCGAGCATAAGTGCTACTGTTGGAAATATATTAGTAGAGAAAAATTAGATCTATTTAGTAATTTTTAATCCTCCACTCCATCGGAAAATAATTATTCATTCTGTTACTAAGTGCTTTCACCCACCCAAGCGGATGATTTTCAAATACGGCAAGCATCCATCCTTTTTCCACTGAAGAAATCTGTAAAGAATCTTTTCGGAGAAAACTAAGTGCTTGTTCTCTAGATAAATTCAGATTATTGAATGAAGAAATATTTATCCCCTCAAATAATGCTAGAGCAGGCGATGGAATAAATTCATCATGTTTTTTAGAAGCCAATTCCACTCCAGCATAAATAGTTTTCACACGATCACTTAACTCATTCATAATTTTCAATTGTTCATTGTTCAACAGAAAATATTTTTCCTTCCATTTATAAATATTTTCAGATTCATTTTTTTTAATCCAGTTTTCTAATGTAGAAATTTCTTTCTCCTCACAAATCTCAGGCATCCACGAAACAAATTTTTTGTTTGAAGAATTTCCAATGGCAGAATCAGATTCTTCTTTTCGCAACACCGCCAAAAAAAATCCTTCTCCTTTTATTTTATGTGGCATAAAACGATAGCCATACAAACCATCCTCATTCCATTCATCAATGTTCCAACTGTTTTCTGTTTTTAATTGCACTCCACTGAAACCATATTTCTCTTTCAGCCATTTCAATTGCAATTCATTTTCTTCTGGATTAAATGTGCAGGTTGAATAAATCAGCAACCCATTTTTCTTCAAACAAGGAATTACATCTTCTAAAATCCGTTGCTGACGAATGCTGCAAAAGTGTGCCTGATCAGTACTCCATTCATTCACGGCTTCTTTATCTTTTCTGAATAATCCTTCGCCGCTGCAAGGCGCATCAATCACAATGCAATCAAATACTTCATTCAGTTCACCAAAATATTTTGCATCGCTGTTGGTCACAATCACATTGCCTCTTCCTTGTTTAATAATATTTTCTTTCAGAATGCCTGCGCGTGAACCAATCACTTCATTTGAAACTAAAACACTTTCGTCATTTAGCAATGAAGCAATGTGCGTGCTTTTGCCTCCCGGAGCTGCACATAAATCAAGCACCGTAATTTTTTCTTCTTTCAGAAATAATTGAGTAAACACCTGTTCTAAAAACATAGAACTTGCTTCCTGCACATAGTAACAACCCGAATGAAACAACGGATCAATCGTAAACAATGGTCGCTCCCGTAAATAATATCCTGAGTTGCTCCACGGAATTTTCTCACCGGAAAATTCTTTCAGTTTGTTTTGATGAATGCGAATGCTTGTTGGTGAGGCCAGATTGAATGATTCAATCAAATCAGAAGATTCATTTCCGAATTGTCTAAACAATCGTTCGGTAAATTCTTGTGGAAGATTCAATGTGGAGTTGTATTTATAAATAACAAGTCAACAAATAACTTGAAACTAAACTAAGTGGTCCCGGCGGGGATCGAACCTGCATCTGGAGTTTCGGAAACTCATATTCTATCCGTTGAACTACGGGACCAATTCTCAATTTGAGGTCGCAAAAGTCATCAATAAATTTTTATTTAAGCTACTTCGGCATTTAATATATTCTTCATCCGGATTCATATAGAATCTTTTTTATTGAGAAACTGTTGTTTAGATTGAATCTAAGGTTGACTTTTGCGCTCTGAAAATCCCAAGCCGGTAAATGGAAGACAGCGATAAAATATTAGATGAACTCACAACCACCGAATACAAGTATGGTTTCGTATCGGATATTGAGCAGGATATTCTTGCGAAGGGGCTGAATGAAGATGTGGTCCGTTTTATTTCAGCAAAGAAAAATGAACCGGAGTGGTTGCTCGAGTGGCGGCTGAAAGCGTATCGTCACTGGCTCACAATGGTAGAGCCAACATGGGAAAATGTTCACTATCCGAAAATTGATTATCAATCTTATCACTACTACGCTTCTCCAAAAGTGAAACCGCAACTCGCAAGCATGGATGAAGTGGATCCTGAGATTCGCAAAACATTTGATAAGCTTGGAATTTCTTTAGTGGAACAAATGCGTCTTGCAGGAGTGGCGGTGGATGCTGTGCTTGATAGCGTGAGTGTGGTAACAACTTTTAAAGACAAGCTGCGCGAACTTGGAATTATTTTTTGTTCAATGAGCGAAGCGGTGAAAGAACATCCGGAGTTGGTGAAAAAATACATGGGCTCTGTGGTGCCTTCTACTGACAATTATTTCGCCGCGCTCAACACAGCGGTGTTCAGTGATGGTTCATTTGTGTATGTACCGAAAGGAGTTCGCTGTCCGATGGAACTCTCTACTTATTTCCGAATCAACGCAGCGAACACCGGACAGTTCGAGCGCACATTGATTGTGGCTGACGAAGGAAGTTATGTTTCATATCTCGAAGGTTGCACCGCACCAATGCGCGACGAAAATCAACTGCACGCAGCGGTGGTGGAATTAGTTGCGCACGATAATTCCGAAATAAAATATTCAACCGTTCAGAACTGGTATCCCGGCGATAAAGATGGCAAGGGGGGCATTTTCAATTTCGTTACCAAGCGTGGAATCTGTTCAGGAGTAAACAGTAAAATCAGTTGGACGCAGGTTGAAACTGGTTCCGCCATCACCTGGAAATATCCGAGTGTGATTTTGAAAGGAGATAATTCAATCGGCGAATTTTATTCTGTCGCTGTGACCAACAATATGCAACAAGCCGACACCGGAACCAAGATGATTCACATCGGCAAAAACACGAAGAGCCGAATTGTAAGCAAAGGAATTTCCGCCGGCAGCAGTCAGAATTCGTATCGCGGTTTGGTGCGCATCAATAAGAAAGCAACCAACGCACAAAATTTTTCGCAGTGCGATTCATTACTCATGACCGACCACTGTGGCGCACATACTTTCCCGTACATCGAAGTGAATAACACCTCCGCGAAAGTCGAACACGAAGCAACTACTTCTAAAATCGGTGAAGACATTTTGTTCTACTGCAATCAGCGCGGCATCGGAAATGAAGAAGCAGTAAACCTGATAGTGAATGGATATTGCAAGGAAGTGTTCAATCAGTTGCCAATGGAGTTTGCCGTTGAAGCACAAAAATTGTTAGCGATTAGTTTAGAAGGAAGTGTTGGATAAAAAGACACTTCGACAAGCTCAGTGTGACAGCGGTTGTCATCCTGAGCTTGTCGAAGGATAGAAATAAAAAAAACTTTTCTGCTTTGCTCCTTAGCGGGCTTAGCGTGAAATAGAAAAAATAAAATAAAGATGTTAGAAATCAGAAACCTGAAAGCAAGCGTGGAAGGAAAAGAAATTCTGAAAGGAATTAATCTGAAAGTAAATGCCGGTGAAATCCACGCCATCATGGGACCAAACGGTTCCGGCAAAAGCACACTCGCATCAGTTCTCGCAGGCAAGCAGGATTACACTGTTACAGATGGTGAAATATTATTCGAAGGAAAAAATCTGCTCGACATGAAAATTGAAGAGCGCGCACACGAAGGAATTTTTCTCGCCTTTCAATATCCGGTTGAGATTCCAGGAGTCAGCACCGTAAATTTTCTGAAGACAGCTGTGAACGAAACACGAAAAGCAAAAGGACTCGCACCCATCGAAGCAAAAGATTTCCTCGCCACCATGCGCGAAAAAATGAAACTCGTCGAGATGGATTCCAAACTCACCTCGCGCGCACTCAACGAAGGATTCAGCGGCGGCGAAAAAAAACGCAATGAAGTTTTTCAGATGGCGATGCTCGAACCCAAACTCGCCATACTCGACGAAACAGACAGTGGTTTGGATATTGATGCCCTGCGGATTGTGGCGCATGGAGTCAACACCCTTCGCAATAAAAACAATGCATTCATTGTCATCACGCACTATCAGCGATTGCTCGATTACATCGTTCCCGATTTTGTGCATGTGCTCAGTGACGGAAAAATTGTGAAGTCAGGAACTAAAGATTTGGCATTCGAACTCGAAGAGAAAGGATATGATTGGGTGAAAGAAGAAACCATTAATTCATGAGCAAGCAAGTGTTAGATATTCCAGTTTTGAATAAAAAGTTGTTTGCCCAGATGCAAACACTCGCTCAAAACCCGTTGCGCGATTCATCATGGAAAAATTTTCTTCAATCCGGTTTCCCTTCAGTGAAACACGAAGAGTGGAGATTCACTCCATTGGAAAATTCATTAAAGAAAATTCAGAAAGTTTCTTCTCCAGATTTTGTTTCTCTTTCAGACGATGCAGAAAAAATAATTGCATCACTCGAACCCATTGATGCTTACAGAATAATTTTAGTGAATGGAAAACCAATCAGCAATTCAGTAAAAATTTCAGATGAAATTTCATTGCTGAGTTTGAAAGAAGCACAGAAAAATTTTCCGGAAATAATAAAGGAGCACTTCGGAAAATATTTAACCACAGAAAAAGAAACTTTCAATGCACTGAACACCGCGCTCACAAATGATGGCGTGTTCATACACTTGAAAAAAAATTCGCAAACAGAAAAACCCATTCACATTATTTCTGTTCACGATAATCGTGAAGAAGGAATTTATTCTACTTCAAGAATTTTAATTGTTGCCGAAGAAGGAGCGAAGGCGCACATTGTTGAAACACATATTTCAACAGCAGAAAAATTTTCACTGCAAAATCTCGGAGCAGAAATCATTGTTAAACCAAATGCGCGAATCGAGTACCACCTCATTCAGCATTTTTCGTTGTTGGGAAAAAGTGAAGCGAGTGTGATTGATTCCCGTCAGGTGGTATTGGAGAAAGACAGCTTTTGCAATTTCACAACCGTGAGCATGAGTGGCGCACTCATCCGCAATAATCTTCACATGCTTTTCAATGCGCAAAATGGCGAGGGGCACTTGTATGGTTTGTATCTCCCCTCGAAAAATGAACTGATCGATAATCATTCGCTCGTTGACCATGCGATGCCCAATTGTTTCAGCAATGAATTTTACAAAGGCATCATGACCGAAAACGGTAAGGGAGTTTTCAATGGAAAAATAATGGTGCGAAAAGATGCGCAGAAAACAAATGCGTATCAGAACAACCGGAATCTTTTACTGAGTGATGATGCCGGACTGAATGCAAAACCACAATTGGAAATTTTTGCCGATGATGTGAAATGTAGTCACGGTGCAACTTCAGGGCAGTTGGATGAAGATGCCATGTTCTACCTGCGTGCGCGTGGAATAGGAGAGTTCGAAGCAAAAAAATTACTGACACTCGCATTTGCTGAAGATGTTCTGGTGCAAACAAAGCACGAAGGATTGCATAACCAAATTGATAAATGGATTGAAGAAAAACTTTCATTTTAAAAAACTCTGAGAAACTCTGAGCAAAACTCAGTGTGACTCTGTGGTTAAATCAGAAGAAGAAAATGTCGTTAGTCGCAAATAAAAAATCAATGATTGATGTCGAACAGATTCGTTCGCAGTTTCCAATTCTCAACAGGAAGGTGAACAATCAGTCATTGGTATATTTTGATAATGGCGCAACCACACAAAAACCAAAGTTTGTTCTTGATGCGATTCAGAAATACTATTCTGAAATCAATGCAAACATTCATCGTGGAGTTCACACGCTGAGTCAGGAAGCAACGGATGCTTACGAACATTCAAGAAAAACAATTGCTGATTTCATAAATGCAGAACATGCGCACGAAATTATTTTCACCCGTGGCACAACTGAGTCCATCAATCTCGTTGCAAGTTGTTTCGGAAAAAAGCAGGTGAATGCAGGAGATGAAATTCTGGTAACAGAAATGGAACATCACAGCAATATTGTTCCGTGGCAGTTAATGTGCGAAGAGCGCGGAGCAAAACTGAAAGTGATTCCGGTGAATGATAATGGTGAGCTGAATTTATCAGAATTAAAAAATCTGCTGACTGCAAAAACAAAACTGCTTGCACTCACACATGTATCCAACACACTCGGAACAGTGAATGATTTGGAAGAAATCAGTTCACTCGCTCACAAAAACGGAACAGCAGTTTTAGTTGATGGCGCGCAAGCAATTGCACACACAGAAGTTGATGTGCGGGATATGGATTGTGATTTCTATTGCTTCAGCGGACACAAAATGTACGGACCAACCGGCATCGGAATTTTATATGGAAAAGAAAAATTCCTTAATGAGTTTCCTCAGTATCAATCGGGAGGTGGAATGATAAAAGAAGTTTCGTTTGAGCAAACAACTTTCACCAATCTCCCTTACAAATTCGAGGCAGGAACTCCTAACATCGAAGGCGGAATTGTTTTAGGTGCAGCAGTGGAGTGGATGAAAAATATCGGAATGAAAAATATTTCTGCGAACGAAAATGAACTGTTACAGTATGCCCTTGAGCAATTAAAAACAATTGACGGAATCAGAATCATCGGTGAAGCAAAACATCATGCAAGCGCAATTTCATTTCTAATCGGAAACATTCATCCGTATGATGTGGGAGTGATATTGGATAAATTGGGAATCGCAGTTCGAACCGGGCATCATTGCAATCAACCATTGATGAAACGATTTAATATTCCCGGAACTGTTCGCGCATCGTTTGCGGTTTACAATACGATGGAAGAAGTTGACAAACTGATAGCAGGAGTGAAGCAGGCGAAAAAAATGTTGAGTTGAATGAGTGAAGTGAAATCCATATCAGCAGTTGAAGAAGACATTGTCGAAGAGTTTGAATTGTTCGATGACTGGATGGATAAATACCAGCACCTGATTGACATGGGAAAATCTTTGCCGCTCATTGATTCGCAATTCAAGAATGATGATTACATCGTGAAAGGTTGTCAGAGTCAGGTTTGGTTGAAAGGAGATTATGCGGATAGAAAAATTCATTTCACCTGCGACAGCGATGCCATTATCACAAAAGGAATGATTGCAGTCTTGCTTCGTGTGCTGAACGACAGAACTCCCGAAGAAATCATAAACGCAAAACTGGAATTCATTGACAAAATAAATCTGAAAGAACACCTGACCCCCACCCGCGCAAACGGATTGGTGAGCATGCTGAGTAAAATAAAAACTTATGCGCTTGCATTTTCAGGAAAAACAAGTTGAATAATGACCGAAGAAAAAAATATAGAACCAACTGTTAGTGAAAGCACTTTCACTGAAATAAAAAGAGAGGATGTTATTGCAGCTATTAAAACCTGCTACGACCCGGAGATACCGGTTGATGTGTGGGAACTCGGATTGATATACGAACTATCCATAGTGATGAATAATGTTTATGTGAGAATGACACTTACTTCACCAAGTTGCCCTGCTGCAGGCACCATTCCCACTGATGTAGAAACTAAAATCAAAAATGTTCCCGGAATAAAGGATGTTACTGTCGAATTAGTGTGGGATCCGCCTTATCAAACTTCAATGATGAGTGAGGAGGCGAAATTGGAACTTGGGTTTATGTAAAAAATAAATGAAAAGTTAAAATCTAAAAATGAAAAATAGAGGTTCACTTCGGTAAAAATTTCAGATCTAAAATGAAAAATTGTGGGTGATGGCTAATAAAAATATATTGAAAGAAAAATCGTTTCAATTTTCACTGTCGGTTATTCAGGTTTATAAGGATTTGATTGAAAAGAAAGAGTTTGTAATGAGCAAGCAATTGCTTCGTTCAGGCACATCAATCGGTGCTTCAATTTGTGAATCAGAATTTGCAGTTAGCAAACCCGATTTCATTAACAAGTTTCATATATCTTTAAAAGAAGCAAACGAAACCAGATATTGGTTAGAGTTGCTTTTTCATTCAAGCTATTTATCAAAAGAAAATTTTGACAAATTGTATTTTGAATGCGAAGAATTGATTCGCCTTTTAGTTTCAAGTTTAAAAACTTTAAAGGAGACCAAGTCATAATTATTGAATGAGACATTTCATTTTTAACTTTTGGATTTTATATTTTCATTTGCAGGATTCATTTTTCATTTTTAGATTTTAATTAGATGAGAGTTTATTTCGATAACGCTGCCACCACACCACTTGCTCCCGAGGTGATTGAAGCCATGCTTCCGTTTATGCAAACGCATTTCGGAAATCCCTCTGCCATACATTCATTTGGGAGAGAAACCAGAGCCGCTATTGAAAAGGCACGCAAGACCATTGCAAAACATTTAAACTGTTCGCCCGGCGAAATCTTTTTTACCTCGGGCGGTACTGAGAGCAGCAACTTCGCTATCCGCAAAGGCGTGGAAGCATCAGGAGCAAAACACATTATCACTTCACCCATTGAACATCACTGTGTGTTACACACGGTGGAAGAGCTGGAGCGCAGCGGTACTATAAAAGCGCATTATGTAAAAGTGGATTCAAAGGGAAGATTTGATTTGAATCACCTTGAAGAAATGCTGAAGACACTGGAAGCACCCGTGTTTGTTACATTAATGCACGCGAATAACGAAATTGGTACCATGATGGACCTTGATAATGTAGCAGAAATGTGTAATCGGTACAAGGCGGTGTTTCATACCGATACGGTGCAGAGTATGTGTCACCATCGGTTCGATTTACAGAAAACAAAGGTGAGTATGTTGCAGGGAAGCGGCCATAAATTTCACGGGCCAAAGGGTGTTGGTTTCATTTACATCAGTCATACTATAAAATTGCACCCGTTATTATTTGGCGGTGGGCAGGAACGAAACATGCGCGCCGGAACCGAGAACCTCTATGGCATCATTGGTTTGGCAAAGGCAATGGATCTTGCGTACGAACATTTCGATGAACACAAAAATAAGATTGAATCCATTCGGAAATACTTTATGAAGCAACTGCGCAACAATTTTCCGGCTGTAACTTTCAATGGCGATTATAAGGGGTTTTATTTATTTACGGTATTGAATGTTGCTTTTCCGCATAATGATAAATCTGAATTGCTGTTGTTCAACTTAGATGTTGCCGGTATTGCCGCAAGCAGCGGAAGTGCCTGCAGTAGCGGAAGTGATATTGGTTCGCATGTGCTGAATGCAATTGGTATTGGCGCCGATAAAGTTTGTATTCGTTTTTCTTTTTCTGATTATAATACTATTGATGAAGTGGATTATGCAATCAGTAAATTGAAGGAGCTGATGCCGCAAAGTATTACCGCCTGATTTATTTTTCTTCCCCAAAAAACCTCACCCCTCCGCGCACGGAGTCTGCGACCTACCGCTCTCCATGAATACACGGAGAGGGGAGCGGTATATGCATTTGTTTATTTGTTTGGTATTTATATTTGATGCCAATTCAATTCCTCTTTTTATCATTAACCAACCCTGTTTTTCGTTATGAAGCTTTTATTTTTTTTCCTTTCCATCCTAATTATCAGTGGTTGTAATTCTTCTTCCGAAAAAAATAATGAAACTGATGTAAAGGAAGCGGTGATTACTGCCGACACTAAAAAAATGATGGCGCGCATTGCCGAAATTTATGATCGCATTGAGCCCGCTAACTATCCGAGCATGAATACGCGCCGTGCTGCCGTGTATAAATCGGCTTTGGATACGGCGAAGAGTGCGATTACGGGGCTGCACTTATATTTTAATTATTGCGATGAGTTGCTCAACAGCGGAAAAACCACTGAAGCCATTACCGAAATCGAGAACTTGATTAAACAATCGCGTTTTTCGGTGGATGATATCAATAATGGTAATAAAGTGATCTTTGAAAAACTCGCCATTGCCTTTCTTCGACAGGGAGAGCAGGAAAATTGTATCGCCAATCACTCCGGCGAATCGTGCATTGTGCCTTTTGTGGGCAAGGGTGTTCATCAATTTAAAACCGGTAGCGCGAAAGCCATTGAAGTGTATAAAAAAATTCTCGCAAAGTTCCCAACTGATTACAATTCCATTTGGTTGATGAATGTGGCTTACATGACTTTGGGCGAGTATCCGAAAAGTGTTCCTGCAAAATTTCTTCTTCCCACCAAATTATTATTACCCACCGGAAAATTTCCGAAGTTTAATAACATCAGCGTTGATTTGGGCATTGACATTAATGGCCATGCCGGTGGCACCTGCATTGAAGATTTTAACAACGATGGTTATCTTGATATCATGAACAGCTCGTGGGGGCTGAAAGAGCAAATTCAGTTTCTGATGAATAATGGCGATGGCACTTTTACCAACAAAACTGAAGCCGCCGGATTAATTGGTATGACGGGTGGATTGAATATGATTCATGCCGACTATAACAACGATGGTTTTGTGGATGTGCTGGTGCTGCGTGGCGCATGGAACTCGGGCATTGGTGGTCGCGTGCCGAATTCACTGCTGAAAAATAATGGCGATGGCACTTTCAGCGAAGCCGCGTACGAGGCGGGCATCTACTCCGAGCATCCCACACAAACGGCTTGCTGGGCCGATGTGAATTTAGATGGTTGGTTAGATTTGTTTATCGGAAACGAATCGCAGCCACCTGAATATATTGAGCCGTGCGAATTTTATTTAAGCAACGGAAACGGAACTTTTACCAATGTGGCTAAACAACTTGGGTTGGATGTGGTGGGCTTTGTAAAAGGAAGCGCATGGGGCGATGTAAACAATGATGGCAGGCCCGATTTATATATTTCAATGTTAAAGGGAAATAATAAATTATTTATGAATGAAGGAGGTGCTACCGCCGCCGATTTAAAATTTACCGATGCCACTGCAAAAGCCGCCGTGCAAAAGCCATACAACAGTTTCCCGTGCTGGTTTTTTGATTACGATAATGATGGCTGGCAAGATTTATTTGCAAGCGGATACGACCTCAACCGATTTAATAATGTGGCTGAAGATGAAGTGCGCGCTATTTTGGGTTTACCCATTGCCGCCGACAAACTTTGCCTGTATCACAACAATGGCAATGGCACTTTTACCAATACCAGCAAGCAACTCGGCATTGACAGAGCCATGTACACTATGGGTTGCAACTTCGATGATATTAATAACGATGGCTGGACCGATTTTTATCTCGGCACCGGCACGCCGGAATATACTTCCATTACACCCAACCGCATGTATTTGAATAATGGGGGAAAAAATTTTACTGATGTAACCGTCAATGGCGGGTTTGGAATAATACAGAAGGGACACGGTGTGGCATTTGGCGATATGGATAACGACGGCGACCAGGATTTATACGAAGACATTGGCGGTGCCAACGAAGGCGATAATTTTCATAACGCGTTTTTCGATAATCCCGGTTTCGGCAATAACTGGATAGTGCTGCACTTGAAAGGCACCACTGCCAACCGCAGCGCCATTGGTGCACGGGTGCATATAGTAATTACTGAAAACGGAAAGCAACGAAGCATTTATAAAACGGTGGGCACAGGCGGCAGCTTTGGTTCATCAAGCTTGCAAATAGAAATCGGATGTGGCAGCGCCACTTTAGTAGATAAGCTGGAAATTATGTGGCCCGATAAAAAACAAACCGTGCAAAGCTTTAATAATGTTTCGATTGGTAAAAAATATGAATTGGAGCAGGGAACCCAACCCGTGGAAGTTGCTTATAAAAAGTTTAACTGGAAATTGAAAGCGCATGTGCATGATATGCATAATATGTAATAGAATAACTAACGAACAGGTAATTATTTCAATGTCGCAGCAGTTCATGTTGCGGCATTTTTTTTTGCCTCGGTTCGTGTCTCCACGAACCGAAACATTCGGTGCGCGACCACACGCGCCGAGTCGGAAAAATTTATTTAAAGCAGCATATTGCCTTTTATAAAATTTCTATTTATTTTTATTCCTTAAATTTTTCACTTTTCATTTTTCACTTTTCATTAAAAAAAAATTATGCCCAAAAAAATCGCCCGCCTTGTTTTTCCTGAAGTGTTCAGCGAACAAACAAAACTACTTGGCAGTATAGTAGCAAAAGACACTGCACTTGGTGCTGCAAGCCCCATTCGCCCATTCCTCACCGAAAAAGGAATAGTGCTGGCTGATGATGAAACTGCCGCCACCGCCGCCACTACTTACGATACCGAACGCGATACACTCGTGCGAAGCAGCGAAAAGAAAATGCAGGACCGTAATAATCTTTTCAATCCGGTTTTTAAATCACTCACCGGCATCATTCAGTTTCTGAAAAAACTATATCGTGGCGCCGAACACAAATTAGGCGATTGGGGAGTTACCGTTAATGGCACCCGCGTGTCGCTTCCTAAAACATTTGCCGATAAAGCAGCCCTGTTTACCGCTGTTAAAGCCAAGCACGATAGTTATGTGGCCCCTGCCGTTAGCCCCATAGCTGCCTACCTTACCGAGAATAGTATAAACATAGTAACCAATGCCGCTAATACCGCCCTTGCCGTTACAGCTGATGACGAAGCAGTGGCAGAGCGCAGAAGTTCTGAAGCAAAAACCGCCGAGCGCGACCTGCGTTGGAACCCACCGGTGGCAAACATGCGCGGAATTGGTCAGTTTTTAATTGGCTTTTACAACGCCAACCCCAAAAAAGCCGGCGATTTCGGTTTTGTGGTTGACGATAGCCCTCAAGCACCCAAGCTACGCAAAACCAAGGTGCTGCCAACACTAAAAGTAGTGGCAAAAGGTGCAGTTATTGGCGGAACACTCACTAACACCGGCACCGTTTCATTAGTAATATATAAAGGAATAGATACAACAGTAGAAGGAGTTACCGTTTTGCCTTCAAATAAGTTGGCCATACTACCCGGTTGGAGCACCATTACCGTAAGCAACCAAGATGCATTAATTACCGGCACATTTACACTGCTGGTAAGCGGAGGATAGTGATAAAAACGCATAAAAAAGCTCTGAATTACAAAATTCGGGGCTTTTTTATTTTTAGGGGGGAAGAAAGAAGTAATAATAATCGGTTAAAATATAGCGATTATTTGTAAAAAATAGGCAAAAGCATGTAAAAAACTCAAAAAAGCATGTAAAAAACAGACAAAAGCATGTAAAAAACAGACAAAAACAGGTGAAATAGCGCCTGTCATGCTGAGGCACGAAGCATCCCTCTATTCAACCCTGGCAATCAGGGTAATAAAACAAGCATCACTTTATAAAAAACAAGCATCACTCAATAAATCTCAAAAAACTTCAACCCAAAAAATTAAAAAACACATTAAAAATTCACACATTAAATTAAAACCAAATTAAAATTATGAATTCATTTGACGAACGGTATATTTGAAAATATATTATCGCTTAAAAAATTAACAGGTTTGAATAAAGGCAGCAGAAAAAACCAAAGTAACCAAAACAAACACGACAATAATTCAAAATAAATTTATGCAATGGATTGAAAATTACAAAATATTAATGCTGCGAATTACACTTTCAATAATATTCATTTGGTTTGGGGCACTAAAAATAGCAGGTATAAGTCCTGCACAGGAGCTAATAGAAAAAACAGTTTACTGGTTTCCGGCAAATATTTTTATTCCATTTCTCGGCTGGTGCGAAGTAGCCATTGGCATAGGATTATTAATCAGAAAAATTTTAACATTCACCATCACAGTACTGCTGCTGCACATGATATGCACTTTTTTACCACTCATAATTATACCCGAAGCATGCTTTACAGTAATACCCTATGGGCTCACCCTTGCAGGTCAATACATTATTAAGAATATAGTATTCCTGGCTGCCATACTAATTATACTTGGAATGCCAGCAGCAAAGCACAAGAAAAGCAATCTCACCTCTTCGCATTATGTTTAGCCGAGGGCAATTATCAAAATAAGAAATTTTAACCCATAATAAAATAAAATTTATATTTACCCCATCAAAATCAACCGCTTATGAAAAAACGGATACAAACCATTTTAGTTTTTATTATTCTTTTAGCCGGAAGCAAATCAAACGGCCAGGGTTGTGTTGCCGTTCGCCCAATGGGTTGTGCAGTTGGCGGCAGCGCCGAAAACAATGGATTGTTAATGAAAAAACAATTTCAGGTTTCTGCCTCCTACCGCTACTTTGAATCGTACAAACATTTTAAAGGCGATACCGAACAAGTTGAGCGTGTTATCGACAAAACCAATGTCATAAACATTTCCCACTCAGTTGATCTAGGTGTAACCTATGGATTAAGCAGCTGCTTTTCGGTTGCCATTAATCTACCAGTAATTTATTTTGATCGCTCATCTTTGTACGAACATTATGGAAACAGCACCACTACCAATCCTGACCAACTTAGATTCAATACTGGCTCTAAGGGAATTGGCGATCTTCGTTTATCTGGTTATTATTGGTTATTTAATCCGCACAACGATTCGTTAAAAGGTAATATTAGTTTTGGTGCTGCCTTGAAAGCTCCCACTGGCAATTCAAATGTGCTGGGCGATTTTCATAAAATATCAAGCGAAGGAACAGATTCATTAGTTAATAAGGCAGTTGATCAAAGCATTCAGTTAGGAGATGGCGGCTGGGGATTTAATTTAGAAATTTCAGGATTTAAAAAATTGTTTAAAAACTGCTGGGGTTACTACAATGGGTTTTATCTGTTCAACCCGCAGAATTATAACAGCACCATCACCCGAGGTACCTTGGTTAATGTTGATCCCATAATTGCTTATCATTCCATAGCCGATCAGTTCGCTGGCCGCATCGGTTTGAACTATACTCTTTTGCCTAAGCATGGCATTTCATTAAGCCTAGGCGCTCGTGCCGAGGGTGTTCCGAGTCATGATTTAATTGGTGAAAGTGATGGCTTCCGTCGCCCGGGTTATATAATTTCCTCAGAACCTGGACTTTCATGGAATCATAAAAAATTATTCTGTTCTCTTAATGCACCAGTAGCACTTTATCGCAACCGCACAAAAAGTGTCTATGACCTTGCAGACCCTTCAGGACTCAGGCACGGTGATGCTGCTTTTGCCGATTACCTGATTAATCTTTCGTTGCGCTATCAATTTGGCGGAATGAAACACTGACCCAGCAATTAGTTTTGATGAAGAATAATTAAAAGGAATTATTATTGAAAAGAATACTATGCCATCGCACCCTGCGATGGCATCGTTGTTTTATGAAGAACCATTCAAAGGCGTGCCTCCCGCAGCCTTTGCCTTGAGCATGGCGAGACACGGCGTTTTTATTTTGTTCTGATGCAATTAAAACTCCTCAGCTGTCTTTTTAATAATATCAATACACTCCATCAATTGTTCTTCAGTAATAATAAGTGGCGGAGCAAAACGAATTATATCACCATGAGTGGGTTTTGCCAGCAAGCCATTCTTCATCATGGCAATACAAAAATCCCAGGCATCTTTTTTCTTACCGCCCCCATTGTTGGTGTTATCATCAACAACAGGTTTTATAATTATGGCATTGAATAATCCTTTGCCACGAACTGTGGTTACTAAATTTTTATTCAATTTGTTTAACTCTTCTCGTAAAATATTTCCGAGATAAAAAGAATTTTCAGCCAATTTTTCATCTTGTAAAACATCCAAAGCAGTCATTGTAACGGCACAAGCAAGCGGATTGCCCCCGTAAGTACTGCCGTGCTCTCCCGGTTTTATGGTGAGCATAATTTCATTGTTACACAAAACAGCCGACACAGGAAGTGTTCCGCCGCTCAACGCCTTTCCAAGAATTAAAATATCGGGGTGCACATTTTCATAATCACACGCAAGCATTTTTCCGGTTCGGGCTAATCCGGATTGAATTTCATCGGCAATGAATAAAACATTTTTCGCAGCACATAATTTCTTAGCGGAAGCTAAATATCCTTCGTCAGGCACCACTACTCCTGCTTCACCCTGAATGGGTTCTACCAAAAACCCGGCGACAGTTGAATCCTGCAATGCATTTTCCAAAGCAGCTAAATCATTGTATGGAATATTAATGAAGCCGGGAGTGTAAGGTCCGTATCCATTCTTCGAATCAGGATCACTGCTGAAAGAAATAACGGTTGTAGTACGACCATGAAAATTTCCATTGCAAACAATAATTTTTGCTTCGTTGTTTTTTATTCCTTTAACATCATAAGCCCAGCGGCGACAAAGTTTTATTGCCGTTTCAACTCCCTCAACACCTGTATTCATTGGTAACACTTTGTCGTATCCAAAAAGTTTGGTGATGTACTCTTCAAACTGCCCTAATAAATTATTATGAAAAGCACGACTGGTTAAAGTCAGCTTTTGTGCCTGCTCAATCAGCGATTGAATAATACGCGGATGACAATGACCTTGATTAACCGCAGAGTATGCCGATAGAAAATCAAAATATCTTTTTCCTTCAGTATCGTAAACAAAAACACCTTCGCCTCTTTCGAGTACTACAGGGAGCGGATGATAATTGTGAGCACCGTACTTTTCTTCTAAACCGATGTAATTAATTTTTGTATCAGCCATCATCTGTTTTTAATTTTCTGAGGCAAACATAAAGCAACAGATTTGAATCCTTTCGTTCAGGTTTTACAAAATCATGATATATATAGCTTACCAAAAACTGATTGCACCGATTACATTTGTTGCAGTGAAAATATGGATGCAATCGGTTTCATTATTTATGTCGGCAATAATTTTGTTGCAGAGTGCATTTTGCTGGATTGTAGTTTGCTATTTATGGAATCAGAATATGCATGCTCAAAAGGAATTGATGGAAAAAAATATTCCTGTTGAAAAATTGACGCTGATAAATTTTAAAAAGACAAAGGGCGCAATACGGATAAACAAAAAGGAAATAACTGTAAATGGCGAATGGTTCGATATTGTATCTAAAACAGGAACCGGTGACAATGAAATTTTTTACTGCATATCCGATAAGAAGGAATCGGAAATAATGTCGTTAATTGAAAAGGATAAAAACAATACTGGCAAACAAGGATTGGTTTCTTTTATGAAATCATTGAACAAAGAATATCCGCCGTTACAAGTTTCAAATTTAGATACCGGGTTTATTTCTGTAACTATATATCATTCTGAAACAGAAAAAGGAATTTTATCGGGCTATCAAACTATCCTTTATTCTCCACCTGATTTCACAGTTTAATTTATTAACTATTACTAATTATCCTTTTTTATAGGGATAGTGTTTGCATTTTATTTCAATCAAAAACTAAATTCATGAAATCAATTCATCAATACATAAATCATATTTATTACACAGCCTATAAAAGTTTTTTTTCTTTTTGCGTTCTCATTTCTTTTTTCTCTTTCACTCAAGCGCAAACAATAAAAGTGTTTGACAATACCACTCTTCAACCTTTGCTTAAAGTCACAATACAATTTGATAAAAGCCAAACACTAATTACGAATGAAAAAGGCGAAGCAGATTTAAGTGGTTTTGCAAAATCAAAAGAGATATTAATCAGTTGCATCGGATACCAGGAAGTATTGCTCACCTGGAACGATTTGCAGAACATGAAATTCATGGTCGGTTTAAATCCAACAAGTTATACCATTGATGAGATTGTGGTTTCGAGCAGCCGGTTTGAAGAGAAACGAACCGATGTACCCAATCAGATTGCCATAATTACCAGTAAACAAATTGAAAACATAAACCCGAGCAACACCGGAACATTGCTGGAACAAAGCGGACAAGTGTTTGTGCAGCGCAGTCAGTATGGTGGCGGAAGCCCATCGTTGCGGGGTTTTGAGGCGAATAAAGTTTTGATTGTAGTAGATGGAGTGCGCATGAACAACGCCATTTTTCGGGGTGGTCACTTGCAAAACATTATTTCGCTCGATCCATCGTCACTCGACCGAATGGAATTAATTTTTGGCCCGGGCTCCGTAATTTATGGCAGTGATGCGTTGGGTGGAGTCATGCATTTATATACACGAAAACCTTTTATTCAAGCTGATAAGAAATTTAGTGCGAAGGGTAGTGGTTGGGCGCGATATTCATCGGTTGACAATGGATATGCCGGACACCTTAATTTGAATTTCGGCAAGGGAAAATTTGCATCACTCACTTCAGTCAGCTATTCGGTGTTTGGTGATTTGCGACAAGGAAATGTTCGAAACTCGATGTATGCCGATTGGGGTAAAAGAAATTATTACCAACAATGGACCGGAACCGGAGATACCATGATTCAAAACACTGACCCGAATATTCAGGTGGGCACAGGTTACTCGCAGTACGATGTGATGCAAAAAATTTTATTCCAGCAAAATAATATAGTATCGCATCTGTTAAATTTTCAATTCAGCACCACTACCGATATTCCGCGTTACGACCGGCTGACGGAAGTAAGCAGCAATGGAAATTTCAGCAATGGCGAATGGTACTACGGACCGCAAAAAAGAATGCTGGGTTCTTATACATTAAAGTTAAATGCCGAAAAATGTTTTTATGATAATGCCAATATCATACTGGCTTATCAGCAGGTGGAAGAAAGCCGGCATCAGCGGAAATTCAATAATGCAAAAAGGAGTAACCGGAATGAACTGGTGGATGTTTTTTCGGTGAATGCTGATTTTGAAAAGAAATTTTTATCCAATGAATTGAGGTATGGATTGGAAGGAGTGATGAATGAGGTTACTTCAACAGCTGATTTTGTCAATCTCATTTCGGGTGAAACAGGTGCAACAGATACTCGCTACCCCGATGGTGGTTCCGATACAAGATCATTGGCTGCCTACCTTACACACAATTGGGAACTTGGTGAAAAACTGGTTTTCAGTCAGGGTTTGCGATTCACTAATAATTATCTGCATGCCGAATTTATTGATACCACATTTTTTAAATTTCCTTTCACAGAAATAAACCAATCATCCAATGCAGTAACCGGTAATATTGGTTTGGTTTTTAAACCCGGAAACGATTGGCATCTTGCCTTGCTTTTCTCCAATGGATTTCGAACACCGAATGTTGATGACATGACAAAAATTTTTGAATCCACTGGTGGTTCTTTGATTGTGCCGAATGAAAAACTAAAACCCGAACAGATCTATAATGCCGAAATCACCATTGGAAAACGGTTCAATCAGTCCATTCATATCGAAGCAACCGGTTGGTATGCGCTGTATAAAAATGCTTTAACTGTTCAACCATTTATATTCAATGGCGAAGACAGCCTTATTTACAATGGAGTATTAAGTGAAATAAAAAGCACTGTAAACAAGGGCGAAGCATTTATTTATGGTGGCACCGGTGGATTGCATGCCGATGTAACCAAAAATTTTATTGTCTATTCAACACTCACTTATACTTTCGGAAGAATTAAAACTGATACTGTTGATTATCCGCTCGATCACATTCCACCCCTGTTCGGCAAAACCGGATTGCAATTGAATATGAAAAAATTTTCGGGTGATGTGTTTGCCATGTACAATGGCGCCAAGGCATCAAAAAATTACAACCTGCAAGGCGAAGACAATCAATTGTATTCGCTAAACCCGGTTACAGGATACACTCCGGCATGGATAACATTGAATGCAAGAGCCGGTTACCAGTTCAACAAATTTTTGCAATTGCAGCTTGCAATTGAAAATATTTTAGATCAGAACTATCGCTACTTTGCATCAGGGCTGAGCGCACCTGGTCGAAATTTAATTGTTACTTTGCGGTCAAGATTTTAAAATATTAATTCAGAAAATAAAAAACCCGCTTCAAATTATTGAAACGGGTTTTTTATTTAAAAATTTTAAAAATAATTTATTTCACCTCTGACTTTGGAGCCATTTGCTGAATCTTGTAATTTTTATATATAACCGAATCGGTTTCTGTATTTGTTTTTACTAATACGCAATCTTCAAAATTGCCGCCAATCCATTTACCGCTTAATAAATGAAAACTTCCGGTGCCGGTAATTTTATCGTCTGTAAAATCACCTAAATACCATTCACCGTTTTTCCAGTCATAACGACCATAGCCATATCGCTTGCCTTCGCGCCATTCGCCATTGTACTTATCTCCGTTTACAAATAAATATTTGCCTACAAGCGATATGCAATCGCCATCTACGCAACCTTTTGTTTTAACAGAATCAGTTTCAGCTGTAACTGTTTGCGCATTTACAGGAAAATAAAGCGCGAGCATTAATAAAAGGGTAGAAAATTTCTTCATGATTATTGATTTTAGTTTGTTTTAAAAAAGTTCTTTTTGCAAGTATCATACCTTTTATCAAATCTTCAAAAAAAATTATTTACCAAGAACTGATTTATCAAAATACAAGGGCAATAAATCTTTAGCTGATTCTATGATCTGAATTTTTCCGCCTTCTCCGCGCAAAATAATCCGGATATTATTTTTCTGTCGCTGTTCGTATTCCAATAAAGTCTGACGGCATATTCCGCACGGACTAACCGGTGTTGTCCATTTCATTTTACTTTTGAAAGTAATGGCAAGCGAAACAATTTTTTGTTTCGGATGAACTGCCGATACTGCAGAAAGTGTTACACGCTCCGCACAAATACCAATAGGATAGGAGGCATTTTCCTGATTACTGCCTGTAACAATTTCGCCATTAGAAAGCAATGCCGCAGCACCCACTTTAAATTCTGAATAAGGCGAATAGGAATTTCCTGTTGCTTTCCCTGCTTCGTTTAATAAGTTGCGATCCGCCACACTTAATTCACTTGGCTTATCATACTCTGTAATTGTGGATTGAATAATTTTTTTAATCATGCATAAAATTGTTGAGGGCAAAATAAGTAAATGTTCAAGGATTAATATTCACCACAGAGTCGCAAAGTTTTTTTATGGTAAATTTCTCTGCGCCTCTGCGCCTCTGCGTCTCTGCGGTTATAGATTTGTATTTCAATTTCAAATCTTCAAATCACTAATATTGCCCAATGAAACAGATTTTAGTTCTCGGAGCCGGTCGGTCATCTTCAGCAGCCATTGATTATTTACTGAATAATTCAGTTCAGTTTGATTGGAAAATTACTGTTGCCGATATTGATGTGAAACATGCAAGCGACAGAATAAATAATCACGCAAACGGAATTGCAATTTCATTTACCATTGATGATGAAGACAGAGCAAGTTATATAATCAGCGAACACGATGTGGTGGTTTCCATGTTGCCACCGCATTTGCATGATCGTGTTGCTGCACATTGTTTAACTCACTCAAAACATTTAGTCACTGCTTCCTATGTTTCTAAGAAGATGCACGAGTTGAATGATGAAGCAACCAAGAAAGGAATTTTATTCATGTGCGAAATGGGACTCGATCCCGGTATTGATCACATGAGTGCCATGCAGATTATTGATGAAGTAAAATCGAAAGGCGGAAAAATTTCTTCCTTCAAATCATCGTGCGGCGGGTTGGTAGCACCTGCGTGTGATGATAATCCTTGGCATTATAAAATCTCGTGGAACCCGCGCAATGTGGTGTTAGCCGGTCAGGCAACAGCGCAGTATCTCGAACATGGAATAAAAAAATTCAAACCGTATCATCGTTTGTTTGCTGAAGCTGAAGCAATAAAAATTAAGGGCTACGGAAATTTTGAATTGTATCCGAACCGCGATAGCCTTTCTTACATTGATACTTATCAGTTGACAGGAATTGATACCATCATTCGCGCAACTTTAAGAAAGGATGGATATTGTTCGGCGTGGAATGCATTGGTACAGTTAGGTGTAACAGATGATTCCTACACCATTGAAGTTTCAGATAAAATGACTTATCGCGATTGGTTGTATGGATACTTGCTCTCAAAAAAGAAAGATGAAGATGTAATCAAAACACTCGCACGAACTCTCGGAATAAAAAAAGATGATAAGATTATTGAGCGCTTAAAGTGGCTCGGAATTATCGACAATAAAAAAATAGGGGCAAGCACCGTTACACCTGCACAAATCCTTCAATCATTGATGGAAGAAAAATGGGTGATGAAAAAAAATGACCGCGACATGGTGGTTATGCTTCATGAATTTGAATACACAATTGGGAAAAAAAAATATCTGCACACCAGCACCATGGTTTTAGAGGGAGAGAAGCAACAAACTGCAATGGCAAAAACTGTTGGCTTGCCACTCGGCATAATGGTGAAACTGATTTTAACAACTGATTTAAAACTGAAAGGAGTTCATATTCCTGTTATGAAGGAAGTGTATGAACCTGCATTAAAAGAGTTGAAGGAATTAGGAGTTGTGTTTAATGAAACCATAAAATAGCTTAAGAAAAAAAAATATTCCGATGAAACCATTGCTGCACCAAGCTTTTCCGGCTGTGTGTGTAAGACTTCTGTAAAACATATTTGGAAATATCAACTCAAAAAATATTTCTTTGTCGCCCGACGGAAGAATGTATCATAAAAATATTTATGAAAAATTCTTCAAACAAAAACAAACTTTGAACTAACTGATTGATGGCTACAAAAGTTACTAAGACAGATGGAACAGGCAAGTCGCTGATGATTGTGGAGAGTCCTGCAAAAGCAAAAACCATTGAAAAATTTCTCGACAATAAATTTATTGTGAAGTCGAGTTATGGTCACATCCGCGATCTGCCAA
>CAMDOA010000021.1 GCA_945903305.1 Chitinophaga pinensis | reverse complement strand
TGTGACCTTCTCCTGGGATATAAGAGATAACTTCAATGCCATTTGTTAGGCGAACTTTCGCTACCTTACGCAATGCTGAGTTTGGTTTCTTAGGGGTTGTGGTGTACACTTTTGTACAAACTCCACGCTTTTGAGGACTGGCATTAAGGGCGCGAGACTTGCTCTTCGCCTTGATGATTTTACGACCTTTTCTTACAAGTTGTTGAATGGTAGGCATTCAGGGTTATTTTACTTTATTTTTTTGGGACGGCAAATGAAAACAAAAAAACTCAAAATATCAACAATGAATTTGAAAAAGAATATTTGCGAAATATGAGAGAGCCACGGATTCACTGATTTTTGAAATGCATTGAATTCAAATTGAAATTTATTTCATAAAAATACTGGCCACGAATTACACAAATTAACACGAATGCTTTACTGTATTCTTAGTGAAAATTCGTGTAATTCGTGGCTATAAAAAGAACCCTTGAATTGTGCGGCAGATAATTTAAGCTGTGAATCTGTGGCTCACATTTTTTTTATTTTGTGGCTGTCTTGAAATTTTATCTTTACCGCCCTCATAAAAAACACACATGAAATATATACCCGCTTCCAGTTCTCTCTTTATTGAAAATCGTCAGCGTTTTGTCAGTAAGATGAAGCCGAACTCCATTGCTGTTTTTCACAGCAACGATCAGATGCCTCGCAGTGGCGACCAGACTTTTTATTTCCGTCAGAATGCTGATTTGTACTGGCTCACCGGTATTGATCAGGAAGATACGATGCTCATTTTGTATCCCGATTCACCACGACCTGAATACAAAGAAGTTTTGTTGATGAGAAAAACCAATGAAGTAATTGCGGTTTGGGAAGGACATAAATACACCATTGAAGAAGCGAAGCAGGCATCGGGTGCAAAAACCATTTTGTGGAACGAAGAGTTTGATACCATTTTAAATCTGCTGATGGTGTATGCTGAAAATGTTTACATCAACTTAAATGAAAATGACCGCGCCGTTATAAAAGTGCCTTACCGCGATTTGCGTTTAGCGAATGAATTGCGAAGCCGCTTTCCGTTGCACAATTATGAAAGAGCCGGAAGAATCATGAGTGAATTGCGCTCCATAAAATCAGAAGGAGAAATAAAACTGATTCGCGAAGCGTGCGCGATTACCGAGAAAGCTTTTCGCCGAGTGATGAAAGCGATGAAGCCCGGTGTAATGGAATTTGAAATTGAAGCAGAAATAATTTCGGAGTTCATTCGCAATCGTTCGAGCGACCATGCCTACTATCCCATTATTGCGAGTGGCGCGAGTGCCTGTGTATTACACTATGTTGAGAACAATAAAGAATGTAAGGATGGTGATTTGGTGTTAATGGATTTCGGTTGCGAGTATGCCAACTATGCTTCTGATTTAACACGGACCATTCCGGTGAATGGAAAATTTACTCCACGACAAAAAGAAATGTACAATGCTGTTTTGCGCGTTATGAAGCAGGCGAAAAACATGCTTCGCCCGGGAACAATATTGAACGACTACAATGCCGAAGTCGGAAAAATTATGGAAGGCGAACTCATCAAGCTCGGATTGCTGAATGCTGACGAAGTGAAAAAACAAAACCCCGATGCACCACTTTATAAAAAATATTTCATGCACGGCACTTCGCACTTCATGGGATTGGATGTACACGACATTGGAAATCGTTATGCGCCAATGAAAGCCGGAATGGTTTTTACCTGCGAACCCGGCATTTATGTTCCTGAAGAATCCATCGGTATCAGAATTGAAAATGATATTTTAATTACAGACAATGACCCGATTGATTTGATGAGCACTATACCGATTGAAGTTGAGGAGATTGAAGAGTTAATGCAAAGCAAATGAAACTCATCAAACAAATTCCGAACATGCTCACGCTCCTCAACCTGACTTTGGGTTGCATTGGAATACTGTATGCTGTCGTTGAGCAATATTTTATATATAGAAAAACGCAACGCGATATGTAAAATAAAAAAGCTGTTACTGAAGAGTAACAGCTTTTCAATTATTTATCTCCTGAAAATATTATTCAACTCCTAAAATTTCAATATCAAATATTAAAACTGAGTTCGGACCTATGGTGCCTCCGGCGCCGCGTGCGCCATAGCCAAGTGCTGATGGAATTAACAATGTTCCTTTTCCACCTACATTAAATAAAGCGATGCCTTCGTCCCATCCTGCAATTACCTGATGCTGACCAATGGTAAATTGAAATGGTTCGCGACCTGGGTTGAGCGAAGAATCAAACATGGTTCCGTTGGTTAATTTTCCGGTATAATTTACAGTTACTTTTTTTCCGGATTCAACTTTAGCACCTTCGCCTTGTTTTTCTACAACATAGTATAAACCGGTTGCGGTTTTCAATGCAGTAAGGTTTTTATCCTTAATATATTGTTGAATAATTTTATCATCAATTCCAATTTGTCCGGCAGCCTCTTTTTGTTTGGCAGCACCGTAATCGGTTTGTGATAAGCAACTCAGCATTCTCACGCCTAACTTTAAATAGGAACCTGGTGTTGCATAACCGGGTCTTTCAATTCCTCCTTTAAACATACTATCAGCTGGTACAAGAAACAGCAAACTGTCGCCTTCACCCATCAAAGCAAAGCCTTCCATTGGATCACCTTTGTATTGCGGCTTTTCAATTTTTAACTCTGCACCTTCACCAATCATTTTTGATGAAAAAACTACTGAGTCACTTTCGGTGGAATAGGTCAAAAAGATTTTTATCATATAGCCCATTTGCGCTTTCGCTTTTTTCTGGTCTTCGATGATTTTGTATTTTAAACCACTGGGGGTAGTTTTAAAATCTTTGTACTTCTGTTGTGCATTAAGTAAAAGAGGAAGCAGTGTAACGAGTAACAGGAAAATTTTTTTCATTGATTAAATTGTGATTTTTTTTTTTAAAAAAAGGTAAGTGAAAAATTATTTTATGCTGGTTATTTCAACTTCAAAAACTAAAACTGAATTTGCAGGAATTCTGTCAGGGAATTCGCGATCACCATAGGCCAGGTTTGAAGGTAAGAGCAGTAATCCCTTTGCTCCTCGATTAAAATATTTTAATCCCTGTTCCCATCCGGCAATTACACTTCGAGCACCCAATTTTACAGTTATAGGTTCGCCTCCTGACATTTGTGACGAATCAAATATTTTTCCGTCAATTAATTTTCCGGTATATAAAACAGAAACAGATTGCCCATCAGTTGGGTTTTGGCCGGTTCCTGATTTATTTATAATGTAATACAATCCGGTTTCGGTTCGTGTGGCTTTGAGGTTATTTTCTTTTAAATATTTTTTTATTAATTCATCATCGATTTCTTTTTGTTGAGTTGATTTCATTAAAGTCAATTGTTCAAATGATTCTTTATTCATTACAGTATCTACTTTAATACCTACATGAATAAATGAACCTTTTCCAGCAAAGGCTGGTCGATTGGCATTACCTTTAAAAATACTATCAGCAGGCAATCTGATGATTGCAGAATCATTTGGGCCGAGTAATAAAAATGCTTCATTTAAATCAGCAATATTTTCTGGTTTACCAACCGGAAATGTGGTGGTTTTTTTTTCGGTAGTATAAGTAGAAAAAACAATGGAATCTTTCTCGGTTTTATAGGTGAGATAGGCAATCATCAACTGGCCTTCGGTAGCTTTAGTTTTTGCTTTATTCAAAATGATTTTATACTGTAATCCGGAAGCAAGTATTTTATACCCACCTCCTGAACCCAATGCAGTAATGAGAGCAATTATTAAAACTGAAAACACCAATATTCCAGTAAATATGAAGAGCGATTTTTTTTTGTTCATTTATGATTTTCTATGAAGTTAAAACTTTTATTTATTGCATTGGCATACCGCCTTGTTTTTGCGGAGCATCTGAAACACCTAACACCTCAATGTCAAATACGAGCCAACTGTTTGGCGGAATACTTCCCTGCCCTTGTTCGCCATATCCCATTGAAGGTGGAATAATTAATTTTCCTTTACCACCAACTTTAAATAATGGAATGCCCTGATCCCAGCCTTTTATCACTTGTCCTCTTCCTAAAATAAATTCAAAGGGTTCGCGACCGGGTTTTAATGACGAATCAAATACAGTTCCATCGAATAAAGTGCCATGGTAATTCACTTTCACATTTTTATTGTTTTCCGGTTGCACACCACTACCCGGATTTTCAACTACATAATACATTCCGCTTGGTAACCGCTGTGCTTGAATGTTATTTGCCTTTATATAATTTATTGCTGCAGATTCTGCCAGCAATAATTTTTGATTTTCAATTTCTGCCAGTTTCGCATCAAATTCTGCTTGGGCAAAAACATCAATTATTTTTATATCTAATTTTATTCGGTCTCCTTTTTTTAATGGCGGAGGTAATTGTTCGGTTTTAAAAAATGTTTCTGCCGATATTAAACAGGAAGCACTGTCGCCTTTTCCTAACAATGTTAAAATCTCAATGGGATCACCTTTTTCTTTTGGTGCCGATACCTGTCCGATTTCAGATGTTTTTGAATTGTTCAATGAAAAGATTACTGAATCTTTTGTAGTTCTGATAGTTGAATAATACTGTACATAATCACCCACCTTAGCTTTCGGTTGATTACTGTCAGTTATTATTTTATAATCAAGTCCATTGCTTGAGGTAGAATAGCCGGAAACATTTTCGCCGCTATTGCACGCTTGAAAAGTGAATAAAACGCAAATAGCTGCGGCTATTGTAATTGTTTTAAAATTTATTGAACGGTTCATACGAGATTTAAATTATTTTTTTGGGCGGCTAATATAGAAAGTAATTTTTCTTTGGTTTCAGCAACAGAATGTTCGCTCTTTCCCCCTGCTGCATTCTTATGCCCGCCTCCTTGAAAATAGTCTTTACACAATTGGTTTACATCAATATCGCCCTTACTGCGGAACGAAAGTTTTACCTGATCAGGTCGTTGAATAATTATGGCGGTCATCCAGACATCATTAATCATCATCGGATAATTCACCAGGCCTTCCGTATCACCGGTTGAAATATGAAAGCGTCGGATATCATCTCCCTCAATTGCGAGAATTGCTGTGTGATACTGGGGCAACACGGTCATGCACTTGGTCATGCAGAAACCAAAAAACCGCAATCTGTTTTCGCTGAAGGTTTCATAAATCTCGTTGTAAACTCTGGTATGATCAACACCTTTTTCCAATAATGCTGCTGTTATCTGATGCACTCTTGGTGTGGTTCGCGGTATTCGGAATCTGTCGGTATCGGTTAGCAAACCCACATATAAACAGGTAGCAATATTTACATCTATCAGATGAGTCATTCCCAGCATTTCGATAAAATCATAAACCAATTCGCAGGTCGAAGATTTTTCTACATCCCACAAAGCATAGTCGGCGAATGCATCGGGCTCAAGGTGGTGATCAATTAAAATTTTTGGAGCAGCAGCTTTCCCTAATAAATCACCAAGTGAATTAATGCGATAGAGTTTATTAAAGTCAAGGCAAAAAATTAATTCGGCATTGGCAGCCCACTCTTTAGCGGAATCAGGTTGCTGTTCAAAATTTACAACGGTATCATTTCCAGGCAACCACTGCAAAAAATTAGGATAGTCAGTTGGAGATATAACGATGGGAGTATGACTGAGCTTGCATAAAAAATGATAAAGTGCCAATGAAGAACCAAGCGCATCGCCATCGGGTTTTTGATGAGTGGTGATGACAATGTACCGTGGTGTTTGCAAAAATTCTTTCAATTGTTCAAAGGTCATCAGTATGAATTTTTTTTTCAGGGCTCAAGGATAAAATATTTTTCGCTATAAAAGTGGTAATCGCAGTCAGCCGTATATTTTTGCGCCTCATAAAAAAATAAAATCAATACAGACATGACCGGTAACAGAACATTCACCATGATTAAGCCCGATGCCATAGAGAAAGGAGTCGGTGGTGCCATACTAAAACAAATTCAGGAAGCAGGATTTAAAATTATTGCGCTCAAGCAAACAAAAATGAGTCCTGAACAAGCTGGGAAATTTTATTTCATACATTGCGAGCGACCTTTCTATGCTGACCTTTGCTCCTTCATGAGTTCCGGCGCCATAATTCCTGCGATATTGGAAAAAGAAAATGCGGTGGAAGATTTCAGGAAATTGATTGGCGCCACAAACCCTGCAAATGCTGAGCCCGGTACAATCAGAAAAAATTTTGCTGAAAGCATTGATAAAAATGCAATTCATGGAAGCGACTCTAACGATAACGCGATTATTGAATCAAATTTTTTCTTTTCAGAGTTAGAAAGAATTAGCTAGAACCTGATTCAGTGACTTCAATTGTTTGAAATTTTAGTTTGAAAGTAAAATATTTATTTACCTTCAACCGAACTACAAAACCTCCAAACAATAATTATGGAAAATCAAATGCTCGACGAAAATATTTCTCAATCAGAAGAAATTAATTTCGATGAAAAAGTAAAAAACTTATTAAGTAATGGTTACACCTTTGACCTGGGGAAATACATTTCAACCGGAGCCAGCATACTTGGAAAAAATCTCGGCAGTTTTATTGGCTACTTGTTAGTTGTATTTATCATCAGTTGGATTTGCAATTTTATTCCGATTATAGGTTTTATTGCCAACACATTTTTTCTTACTCCTGTTTTATACATCGGTTTTGCAATTATGGCTTTTCGTATATCGAAAAACAAGAGTACTGATTTCAGTAAATTTTTTGGCGGCTTTAATTTTATCGGACAGCTAGCGCTGTTAAATTTTTTATTAATAATTATTTATTCGGCTATAATTATTCCTTACCTGATTATTGTATTGGGAAGTCAAATAAATGCGATTATTGAATTGGTCAGCAATTCGAGACGCGGTGATAATGATCCGATGCTGGTATTGCAATTTTTTCTTGACCTGATTGCGAAATTAATTCCGTTATTTTTTATTATGTTGATTGCACAGATCGGATTTACTTTCAGTCAATATATTTTGGTGTTTGGAAAGAAGGGTGCGATGGAAGCCATTACGCTGAGTTTTAAAATCGTATGGAAAAAATTTATTTCGTTCTTCCTGTTTTTCATTGTGATATTCCTAATAAATATTGCCGGAGCAATCTGTTTAGTTGTCGGTTTGCTTTATACCATTCCGCTTTCCATGTGTGCTATGTATGCTGCTTATGATTCCATTGTTGGAACTAATACAAGTGACATTGAAGATTAAACGCAAGCAGGCAGTTTTTATCGCAATTAAATTTTTGAAAAGCGCTTCGTTTTAGGAGCGCTTTTCTAGTGTATAAAATTTCCGAATCAAAAAGGCTTGAAAAGTTTTTTATTCACTATTGACAATTTACAATTCACCATTCACAATCACCCGATCAATACAATCTCTTCCGAAGAAATAGGGAATGTTTGCGAGTGAAGAAATTTCTTTAGTGATAATCAGGTTGGCCGTTTTACCTGGTGCAATGGAACCATATTCATTGGAAATTTCCATGGCTGCAGCGCCATTTAGTGTAGCCGCATTGATAGCTTCTTCAGGTGTCATTCGCATTTGAATGCAGGCTAGAGAAATCACAAAACTCATTCTGCCGGAAGGAGAGGAGCCTGGGTTAAAATCAGTGGCAAGCGCAACAGTTAAATTTTCGTCAAGCATTTTTCGTGCAGGTGGATATGGTAATCTTAAAAAGAAAGCTGCTGAAGGAAGCATAGTTGCAATGGTATTGGAGTTTTTCAAAACTGAAATTTCTTCGTCGCCAATATTTTCTAAATGATCTACACTGATTGCATTGTTGCGAACACCAACTTGAACACCACCTGAAATGGCTAATTGATTCGCATGAATTTTTGGCTTCAGATTATATTTCCAACCGGCTTGTAAAATTTTATCGGTTTCATCGGGAGTATAAAATCCATTTTCGCAAAACACATCACAATAATCTGCTAGACCTTCATCAGCTATGCGAGGCATCATTTCGTCAATTATGATTCTTATGTATTCGTTTCGATTGTTTTTGTATTCAAAAGGTATGGCATGTGCACCTAAGAATGTGCTTTTGATTGCAAGGGGAGAAAGTGCTATTAGTTTTTGAATTACACGCAACATTTTCAATTCGGCATCAACTGATAAACCGTAACCGCTTTTTATTTCTATTGCTCCGGTTCCTTGTGATTGAACTTCGTGCAATCTTTTCAAAGCGCTTTCAATTAATTCTTCTTCCGATGTTTCAGAAAGTTTCTTAGCGGAATTTAAAATGCCACCGCCTTTTGCAGCTATTTGTTCGTAAGTGAGACCTGAAATTTTATCAACGAATTCGGATTCTCTTGTGGCAGCAAAAACTAAGTGCGAATGCGAATCGCAGAATGCCGGTAAAACAAATTTTCCTTTTGCCTCAATCTCTTTAGTTCCAACCGGAATATTCAGCAATGAAATTTCTTCCATCTTACCAAATGATTTTATTTTTTCACCTTCAGTTAAAAGAAATGCATTTTCAACAAATGGAAAATTGTTTAACTCACTTCCCTTCAAAAACAATTTATCAATCGCATGAATGCCTGCAAGCACATTTATATTTTTAATTAATAAACTCATCTTTTGAATTCCGTTTTAGTTTTGCAAAGAAAGAAAATAATAGTTCGAATGGCAGGAAACAGCATTGGAGAAATTTTTAAAGTCAGCACTTTTGGCGAATCACATGGAATAGCAGTTGGTGCTGTGATTGACGGATGCCCTGCCGGATTAGAAATTGATGAAAGTTTTATTCAGCATCAACTCGACCGAAGAAAACCCGGCCAATCTGTAATCACTACACAACGAAACGAGAGCGACACCATTCACATTCTCTCTGGAGTTTTTGAAGGAAAAACTTTAGGTTCTCCAATTTGTTTATTGATTAATAACACTGACGCCAAACCGGAGGATTATGAAGCATTGAAAAATATTTTTAGACCCTCGCATGCTGATTATACTTATGAAGCAAAATATGGTATTCGGGATTTTCGCGGCGGCGGAAGAGCTTCGGCGCGTGTAACTGCTGCTTCAGTTGCAGCAGGCGCCATTGCGCAATTGTTATTAAAGCAATCCGGATTAATCATTACAGCATATGTGCAGCAGGTAGGGAAAATTAAACTGAGTAAAAAATATTCTGAAATTGATTTAAATAATATTGATTCAAATTTAGTTCGCTGTCCGGATGAAGTAGTCGCTCAGCAAATGCAAACCGAAATTTTAAAAGCTAAAGCAGAAGGTGATTCACTTGGTGGAATTATTCATTGTGTGATAAAAAATGTTCTGGTTGGTTTGGGTGAACCTGTGTTTGATAAACTGCAAGCCGATTTAGCAAAAGCAATTTTCAGTATCAATGCAGTTCATGGGTTTGAATATGGAAGCGGATTTGCAGGGGCCGCCATGAAAGGTTCTGAACACAATGATGCTTTTGAAATGAAACTGGGAATTCCATTTACAAAAACTAATTTTTCCGGAGGCATACAAGGCGGAATCAGTAATGGTATGGATATATATTTCAGTGTAGCTTTTAAACCAACTGCTACAATAAGTCAGCAACAAGAAACAATTAATAATAGTGGCGAAGAAATTTTATTGGAAACAAAAGGTCGTCATGATCCTTGTGTGTTGCCACGCGCGGTTCCTATTGTGGAAGCAATGACTGCAATTGTGCTGGCTGATTTTTATTTGAGGAATAAGAACAGCAGAGTCTGAATTTGTTTTAGAAAAATTCTTCAGTTTTATTTATTACTGCATAATTGTTAAGCTGCATTTTTTTGTTAAAAAAATAAGCAATACAGATAGGTTTCATAAAATCCGGATTAAATAATTAGGAAATTATTCTATTCTTTTTTCTTCATCCTGCAGGTTTCTAAAAACATAACTCCCTCCTCATTCAATTCATTTTTTTTGTATCTGAACTTAATTGCAGTTTCCTGTAATACAGAACCCCAAAGTTGATCGGTATCTATTGAAGGCATTACAATTATTGGAGTTGCTGTATTACCAACAGGGCAAAGATTAAAAGATAATTTATTTGTATGAAAGCTAAGGTTTCCTCTGATAAGCAAATTTTTATATTTACTTGAATAAGTCATTTCTGAAACGGAGCACTCTTTATCAAGTCCACCAATCAAGCGGGTACCTTGTTTTTCAAGACAAAAAAATTGTTCTGCAGTGCCAAAAATGTTTATGTTTTTTGATACGAAATGAAACCATGTCCATCCATTTCCCATCTGATCCGGCGATCCTGTAAACCAACCCTGCTCAAGATATGCTTTGCCTGTTAGCTCAAGTTTTTTCTGATTTAAATCAAGACTGCAATTAACTTGACCATCTGTAACATGTGCGGCATATCGGTATGCAACTCCTTTTGTTTTAGGTTTGAATAGCCGTGTTAGTGTTGAACTCATGCTGCCTCTTGGAAATGGGGAAAAGCCCTTTTCATTGGAACAGATATTTATGGAACCTTTTATACTATCTAAAAAAAAATTTACAGTATAGTTCCTGCAGTTATTTTCATGAGCCTTTATAATTTCAAAACAAGGAGATTTTATACTGTTTGTATCATATTGAATTTTGGATACATTAAAAACTTTTCGTTGCGATATTATCTCTCCATTGGAATTCATGTAACTTAAATAAAAAAGTGAGTTGTTAGTTGGCATTTTTTCTACCTCATCCCACCATTGATAGGGGGTAAAAAGAATAACCAATACTGAACCATCCTCAAAAACACAATCGTAATACCACCACTGAGTCACAACCTTTGAATCAATAAAATTCAGATTTTCAGTATGTTTTATTCTTTTATCTGATTGAATTTTATGAATTTGGCGAAGAGGTGAACAAGAAATAGCAGCTAGTAACAGGATGCATATAAATAATTTGACGCCAGCTTTTATTTGTGTTGAATTTGGATTTTGTTTTTGCATAATTGTTTTATAGGAATAAAAAATTCGATGGTTATTTCAGAAGATGTTTAGCTGAGTTTTAAAATGAATCTCTTAAACTCCCTTTAAATAATCACCAACCACTTTCGGAACATAAGCGCTCACATCACCTTTGTGTAAAATAATATCGCGGATGATGGTGCTGTTGATGTGCGTGTGTTCAGGGCGACAAAGCAACACCAATGTTTCCAGTGACGGTTGCAATGACATATTCATTTGTCCTATTGCCTTTTCAAATTCAAAATCAACTGATGAGCGAAGACCACGCAAAATATATTGCGCCTTTTGTTCAACGCAAAAGTCAACAGTTAAACCTTCGTAAGCTTCAGCAATAACTTTTTTTTCGTTAATAAAAATTTCTTCAATCCATTTCAACCGCACTTCATAATCGAACATGCTTTTCTTCGAAGAGTTGTAACCGATAGCAACAATTATCTGATCGAACAAAGGCAGCGCTCGGCGAATAATATCTTCGTGCCCAATCGTAAACGGATCAAACGACCCGGGAAAAACAGCTGTTTTCATTCTGATGATTTTGTGGTTTGAACAGGAACTGGTTCTGTGGTGAAGATATGAAAATGTATTTCACCATAATTTTTAACACGAAATAAATGTGGATGCTCCGGGAATTTATGTTTGTTCGAAGTTTCTAAAATTAACCATCCATCAGGTTTCAATAATTTTTTGGTAGTCAAAATAAGTTCAGGTAATAAATCAATGTTCGATAATAAATACGGCGGGTCAGCAAAAATCAAATCAAATTTTTCATTGCAATTATTTAGAAATTTAAACACATCCATTTTTATAATATCAATGGGAAGCTTCCATTCTGTTTTTGTTTGCGATATGAAACCAGCACACTTAAAATCATTTTCAATCGATACTATTCTTGGACAACCGCGACTGCCCATTTCAAAAGAGATACTTCCGGTTCCTGCAAACAAATCGAGAAAACTGATTTCAGTAAAATCAAAATTATTTGTGAGAATATTGAACAAACCCGTTTTTGCAAAATCGGTGGTTGGTCGGGTTGGAATATTATTAGGGGGATGAATCTTCCTTCCTTTCAATGACCCACTGATAACTCTCATGATTCGATGCAGAATAAATTATAATAGAAGTGGGACGGAAAATTCATCTCATCAGAAATATGAACCCATTGTTGGCGTTGAGCAAACCGGATGTTTCTGATATACTTAAAAGCTAATTTATAAATAGCCGAATCCGGCACAATTTCTCCGTTGAATATTAAATTGATTTTATCTTGGTCAAGTGATAATTGATTCACTGCATTCATCAGGTAGTAAATGAAATCTTCCGGTGTTTTATATTGATAAATATTAAAAAATTTTAATACCCCGTTTTTTATAAAACAAATTTGGATAGTAGTTGGTTGAACATAACAATAAAGTACTTCACCTTGTGATATTAAATTTAGCCAGCATTCAACTAAAGAAGTAGCGGAATGTTTGATTATTGCTTTCGGGAAATAAAAAGCAAGCGTGTTTTCAGTTTCAACATCTATCCCATAAATAATTATTGCTTGTTTTTTAAAAATTGGTTCGTGCTTAATATTGAAAGCCTGAACATTTTTTTGATTGAACTCTAGAAAATTTATTTTTTTTGATTCATCAAATAGCAATTCCGGAACTATTGTATAGCAATCAGATAGTATCTGTATGTCTGTTTTTCCATATGGCAATGTAAGAAGCTCATCGCCGGCAAACATTTGTTTAAGGGTATTATTATATTCTTCTTTGTTTAAAATACTGAAAAAAGTATATGACTTTAAATGCAATAATTTACGACTCAAAATGTCAGTCACGCAATAGGCTAACTGATCAGTATTCAAATAAATTGATAAACGAAAATTAGGAGCGAGTTTGGTTTTAAAACTCTTATCGCTCAGAGTAATTCCGGTTTGAATGTGTTTTTTTATTTCTGGAAGCGCCATAATGTTTCGTTGCCAAAAATAACCAATGATGTGACAAGCTATAAAAAAACAAAACCCTGAATCAAATAATTGATTCAGGGTTTAATTAATTAGATATAAATTTTAATTTGAAATTTCCTTCAAGTATTTATTTACATCCATATTCAGATAATAATTATCACCGTAATATTTTAATGTTTTAAGAAACGCAGGTCCATCCACATATCCAGGATTGACTGTAAGTACTTTAAAGTTTTCATCCAGATAAGTAAGCGTAGGATAACCGCCACTTGCGCCCATGAATTGATTAGCGACCGCATTTTTTTTCAATGATGCTTCATAGTTATATGTTTTGCCACGATAAGTGACTGGTGTTTTCATTTCTGCATCTAACTTTACGGAATAAAAATTTTCGTTAATGTATTTTATTACTGCAGCATCTTTATAAGAAGTTGCATCTAATCGCTTGCACCACCCACACCAGTCGGTATAAACATCAACAAAAATTTTCTTGGGTTTCTTTTTCATAGCAGTTTCTACTTCTGATAAGCTCATCCATTTAATTTCAGTTGCCTGCGAATAGCAAAGAGTATGAGAAGCCAACGAAAGAATAATAGTTAGCAACCAGACAGAAATTTTATTCATGTTTTTATTTTTAGTTGATGCAAAATTTATTTTTTTTAAAAAAATCCGGTTTGTTTAACCTGATTACAACCCAAAAGCGTAGAAATATTGCCCTGGTGCATCGGGGTAAGTTCCTTCAATCATTACTCCTCCTTTTTTATTTTCTAAAAAACTTTTTAAAGCAGCAACATTGGTAATGGGTTTGTTATCAACTTTTGTAATAATAAATCCGGTTCGTATATCAGTATATTGGGCCAGTTTACCATCTTCAATTTTTAAAACCTTTGCGCCGCCTGTTATTCCCAAATCTTTTTTATCTTTTGCTGATAGATCGCCGAATTGTGCACCAAGCATAGAAAAGGAGGCTGTTGATTGCTCATCAATTTTTGCATATCCTTCGCGATTTTTTAGTGTAACATTTGTTATTTTATTATCGTCGCCTCTGAAATAGGTTACTGTAATTTTATCGCCGGGATGATAATTGGCTACTTGCTCTTGCAATGAAGGAACAGAATTTACTTCAACACCATTTACCTGGGTAATAATATCTCCTATTAATAGTCCGGCAGCTTCAGCGGCACTGCCATTATAAATTGTATCAATATAAACCCCTTTTGAAATTTTTATTCCCTTTGTTTTAGTTAGTTCGGCATTAATTTCAGCTATGCCAACACCAAGGTATCCGCGTTGCACCTCACCAAATTTCATTATATCATTTACCACTTTCCGAACAATATTTACCGGAATAGCAAATGAATAACCTGCAAAAGTTCCGGTTGGGGTTGCTATGGCGCTGTTAATTCCCACTAATTCACCTGCAGGATTCACTAATGCACCTCCACTATTTCCCGGATTTACTGCAGCATCTGTTTGAATAAAACTTTCGATTACACCTTTGTTTTCAGTATCTTTTAAAATATTAATATTTCTGCCTTTTGCACTAACAATTCCAGCGGTTACTGTTGATTCTAAATTAAATGGATTGCCAACTGCCAACACCCACTGACCAACAACTACTGAATCTGAATTTCCAAATATTATAAATGGAAGGTTTGTTTCATCAATTTTTATTACTGCCAAATCAGTGGATGGATCTAAACCTACTACTGTAGCTTCAAATTCAGTTTTATCAGATAAAATTACAGTCAGTTTGTCGCCATTGGCAACCACATGATTATTGGTAACGATATATCCGTCAGCAGAAATAATCACACCTGATCCAGATGATTCTCTGGGTTGATTGTGATATGGGTCGGCAAACCCCCAACTGAATTGATCGCCAAAAAAATCGCGGAATGGATCATTATTATATCCTCGGTTTGAAACAGGTTTTGGCGAATAAATGGTGCGAATATGAACCACAGCCGGAGTGGTCATGGCTGCAGCATAAGTAAAATCGAGAGTTCCTTGCGATCCAATATTCGACCCCGATAAACTAACTAATCTAGCGGCACTTTGCTGCTTATTAAAGCGATTATTTGCGTTGAAATCGCCTTGAAAATAGTTAATGGCAGTAACTGTAATTACCGAACTGATTACAGCAACTAAAATGGTTGAAGCAATTTTGTTAATGTTCATTTTGAAAAATTATTAAATGTTTGTTTTAATTATTTATTATGAAATTTGTGTTTGCAAATTATATGCCGATGAACGAATGAACAAGTGAATTTATTTTATAGCAGATGTTTTTTGCATAATTAAAATGTTTAATCAATTAAATTGAATTATTGTCTATGAAAATAAATTTTAGTAAGTATCAAGGTGCTGGTAATGATTTTGTAATAGTTAATAAAGGTATAATTCCAAACCTTGATTATTCGGTAATTAAAAATATTTGCAACCGCCATTTTGGAATTGGTGCTGATGGTTTTATTGTGTTATGCGAAAATTTAACCGCAGATTTTGAAATGGTTTATTACAACGCTGATGGTAATATTGGAAGTATGTGTGGAAATGGAGCAAGGTGCGCGGCTGTATTTGCTTTCGATCAGAAAATAGTTTCATCAAATATTATGAATTTTAAATCTTTTGATGGAGCACACACAGCTAAAATATTCCCTGATGGGGCCGTAAAAGTAAGTATGAATGATGTTAAAACCTGGAAGAATTCAGATAATGATATTATTATTGAAACAGGTTCACCACATTACATAAAAAGGGTTAGCGGCTTAAAAGATTTGGATGTTTTATTTGAGGGTAGAAAAATCAGATACAATGAACATTTTAAAGAATTAGGTATTAATATAAATTTTTTTGAAATAGTTAGTAACGAAATTAATATGAGGACTTATGAGCGCGGAGTTGAAAATGAAACACTGGCCTGTGGAACCGGTACAGTTGCAGTTGCCATCAGTACCCGTTTTAATAATGATACTCCAATTCCAGGGAAATTTGAAGTGGACATAAAAGCGCTTGGTGGTGATTTAAAAGTTACGGGTGAATTTAGCGAGGGCGTTTTTAAAAATTTATATCTGATAGGCCCTGCGAAAAAAGTATTTGAAGGCAGTATTGATTTCGCTTGATTTTTTATAATTTCTTTTTCCTTTTTATTATGGATGATCCAGCTTAAATGAATTGTTGATGCATTCGCAAAAACATTTTTTTATTTAGTGAAAAAAAAGTTTCGAAAACCTTTCTATATCGAAGGAACAAATCCCGGCAAAATTCCAAGTGCGATGGTGGCAATGGAAAGAAGAATAAGTAAAACAGCTTCAGTATTCTTCAACTCAATAACAGTATCAGTATGCGAATTTTTAAAGTACGATTCAATCACCGGTTTGAAATAATAATAAATACTGATGAAGGAATTTACAACTGAGAGGCAAACCAATAAAACATATCCACCTTCAATGGCTGAAGAGAACAAATAAAATTTTCCGAAGAAACCAGCAGTGAGTGGAATGCCTGAAAGCGACAACATGCTGATAGCTGTTATGAATGCAAGCGTTTTATTTTTTTGCGCCAATCCTGTGAAACCCATTGCTTCATCAGTTCCGGTTTTGGTTTGAATAATGTGAAGGATAACGAATGCTGCCATTGAAGAAATTCCATAAGCAATGGAATAATATAAAATGGCACTCGCTCCCATGTAATTAGGAGAAAGCAAAGCAAGCAACATATATCCTGCGTGTGCGATACTTGAATAAGCGAGCATGCGCTTCAAGCTTTTTTGTTGCAATGCACTAATGTTTCCAATGAACATAGTGATGATGGCAACAACCATAATTACACCGCTCCATTCACTTGCAATTGGAGCAAAACACAAACTGAACAAACGATAGAATGCTCCGAACGAAGCAATCTTCCCAACAGTGGCAAAGAATGCAGTGATAATAGTAGGCGCGCCCTGGTATACATCGGGAGTCCAGAAATGAAATGGCGCGGCGGCCACTTTAAAAAGCAACCCAACTAAAATCATTAGTACTCCACCGAGTAAAATATAATTTGTGGCGGCGCCATTCAATTTTACAAATGCTGCAATAGCAGATAAATCAAATGAGGCGGTGGTTCCATATATTAATGCGATACCGAAAAGTAAAAATCCGGTTGAGAAAGCACCCATCAGAAAATATTTCATCGCCGCTTCATTGCTTCCGAGGTCTTTTCTTTTTAATCCGGCAAGTATGTAAAAACTGATTGATAAAATTTCCACTCCCAAAAACAACATGAGCAGATTGGTATATGAAACCATAACAATTGCGCCCGCTACTGAAAAAACAATGATTGAAAGTACTTCGGGAAGATGATGGTCATCTTCACCCAAAAAACGATTGTAAAAAATAATTAACACCGCCGCCAACACTATGCAAATTGCTCCAAATGCAACTGCATAATTATCCATCACCATCATGTGATTGAAAAAAGATTGATTGGAGTTCCAGTACATGGCATTAAAAACAATCGCTGCTGCTAATCCGATAATGGAAAGAAGCGGAGTAATTTTCCGGTAATTGAAAATGCTCCCCAATAAATTTAAAATTCCTGTAATGGTTAGAGCGATTACTACATTCATAAAGCTGAGGTCAAGGTTGAATGGTTAGCAATCAGGTTCAACAATTTTGTAACAGCAGGAGCCGAAAGGTTCAACAACAGATTCGGAAATATTCCCAACACAATTATCAGCGCAACCAATTTGTAACTCATGATGGTTTCCATCATTGACATTGGCGTAATGCTTCTGCTTGCGTCAGAAATTTCTCCAAAGAAAATATTTCTGTAAAGTCGTAACATGTAAACTGCACCAAGTATAATTGTTAGTCCTGCAAACATGGCGGCATACATATTCCATTGGTAAACACCCATCAGTAATAAAAATTCTCCAACGAAACCATTGGTCAAAGGCAAGCCAACACTTCCCAACATCACAATCGCAAACACTACTGCTACTCGTTTATTTACAGATGCTATTCCACCGAATTTATCCATCAATCTTATTCCACTTCTTCTTTCCAATAAATCAACCAGAAAGAAAAGTGCGACTGCATTCACCCCATGATTGAACATTTGAATCATGGCACCTTGAATGCCTTGAACATTCATTGAAAATATTCCGGCGGCTATTAAACCCACATGTGCGAGAGATGAAAAAGCAATCAATGTTTTTAAATCGTTTTGCCGCATGGCTATTACACTACCATAAATAATTCCGCACACACATAAAATAATAGCGAATGTATTCCAGTACGCAACTGCTTCGGGTGCAATTGGTAAAACGAAACGAAGTAATCCATACAATCCCATCTTCAACATGATACCGGCAAGCAACATGGTTCCTGCGGTTGGTGCGGTGGTATAAGTTGAAGGCTGCCAACTGTGAAATGGAAAGATTGGAATCTTCACGGCGAATGCTATAAAGAATCCCCAGAAAATCCAAGTCTGTTGCGTTGATGAAAGATTCAGTTTATAAAATTCTGATATTTCGAATGTATGATTTCCCGGCGTTTGCAAGTACAAGTAGATAATTGAAACGAGCATGAATAAACTTCCCGCCAATGTGTAAATAAAAAATTTGAGCGTAACCGCAATTCTGTTTTCACCTCCCCACAATCCACAGATAAAATAAATAGGGATGAGCGCCACTTCGTAACTTACATAAAACAGAAATGAATCCATTGCCGTAAATGCTCCTAACATTCCGGCTTGCATTAAAAGTATCAAAGCATAAAAAGTGCTTGAGTTTTCAGTTTCTTTTTGAAGTGAAGTGAGTATTATAAACGGAGTTAAGATTGTAGTAAGCAGAACCAGAATCAATGAGATTCCATCAATGCCCACATGAAAATTTATTCCGAATGATGAAATCCAGGTGTGATTGAATTCATCGAAGTATCCGTTGAAGTGAAGATGAATGGCAACAATGATGGAAACCACCAGCGACAAAATAGAACTTGTAAGCGCAACATATCCCGCTGTTTTTCCTTTGAGAAATAAAACAATCGTCATAAAAACAATCGGTATAATCAACAACAGTAGTGTATGCATATCAGAAGTTGATTGTATTTATCAATGAGAAAAATATAATCAGCGCAGTTCCAATCACCATCATTAAAACATAAAAGCCAATGTTGCCGCTTTGGAGATTCTTTAACACAGAGCTGAAAAAATAAATTGTTTGTCCGCCTCCATTGACTGCTCCATCTATTACCTTCTTCTCAATTGAATGAAAAAAGAAATTACTCATGCCATTCAATGGCTTCACAATAATTCTATCATACAATTCATCCACATAAAATTTGTGCAATGAAAGTTTGTACCACAAACTCATTTTCGATTCTTCAATGCTCTTCTCAATTTTCTTTTTATCATATCGCTTCATAATAAACTGATAAATCAATATGATGATCACTATTGATACAATCATTAATCCATATTCAAACAAATGAGAAACTTCGTGCAATTGTATTCTTGTGTTTACACCAAACACCGGAGAGAAATATTCACTCAGAAAATGTTTTCCACCTAATGCTTCCGGTATTCCGAAGAAACCACCAACGGCTGAAAGCACCATCAATATCAACAGCGGAACAGTCATTGATTTTGGTGATTCGTGAATGTGATCTAGTTGGTGTTTTGTTCCGCGAAACTCACCGAAGAATGTGAGGAAGAATAAGCGGAACATATAAAATGCTGTTAGTACAGAAGTAACAGCCAATATCACAAACAAAAACATGGAATGAGAATAGGCAGCAGCTAAAATTTCATCTTTCGAAAAGAAACCTGCGAATGGAGGAAAGCCGGCAATGGCCAATGTTGCAATGGCCATAGTGATGAATGTGATTGGTAAATATTTTCGCAGCCCGCCCATCTTGCGCATATTCTGCTCGCCGCTCATAGCATGAATTACACTTCCTGCTCCAAGAAATAAAAGCGCTTTGAAAAATGCATGAGTCATTAAATGAAACATGGCACCTGAATAAGCTGTAACTCCGAGTGCAACAAACATGTATCCCAACTGACTGACTGTTGAATATGCTAAAACCTTTTTAATATCCGTTTGAGTGAGCGCTATAATGCCAGCCATCAAAGCTGTGAGTGCTCCAATTACTGCAACGAATTCACTTGTTGATGGAGCAAGCGCATACATAATGTTTGAACGCGCAATCATGTAAATACCTGCAGTTACCATTGTAGCCGCGTGTATGAGTGCACTCACAGGAGTAGGCCCAGCCATTGCATCGGGCAACCAGGTGAAGAGTGGTAACTGCGCACTCTTTCCCATTGCACCAATAAAAAGAAAAAGTGTAATGAGTGCGATGGTGGTATCACCCGAAGCAAAACTTCTTGCGCTGTTAAACACCGAAGTAAAATCAGATGTGCCGAAAGTTTTGAAGATTAAAAATATTCCTAATAAAAATCCAAGGTCGCCAATGCGGTTCATGATGAATGCCTTGTTTGCCGCAGCAGTGTATTCATGATTCTTGTACCAGAAACCAATTAATAGATAAGAACATAACCCAACACCTTCCCATCCAATAAACAGCATCACATAATTTGCACCGAGCACCAGAACCAGCATGTTGAACATGAAAAAATTCATGTAAGCGAAAAATTTTCCATAGCCCTCATCATGGCTCATGTAACCTGCTGAATAAATGTGAATGAGTAAACCAACTCCGGTTACTATCAGCATCATTATTATACTGAGTCGGTCAACCAGAAATGAAAAATCAACCGAGAAATTTCCGGCGGTTATCCAGGTGAAGCATGTTTTTTGAACAGGTTCACCTGAACGACCAAGGTCTTCGTAAAAAATTCCAGCAGCAATAATGAATGAAAGTAAAACAGAACTGCAGCCAATAATTGTTGCGAGGTTTTTAGATATTTTACCGAAGCCCAATCCATTAATAATAAACCCGATTAATGGGAGCAATGGCACTAACCATACTAATTCTGTCATCCTGTTTTTTTGTGCGCGACAAAACTAATAATACAGGGCACAGATGCAATATGATAAGCCGACAGAACTTTAAAATGATTTATCTATCTAATTGGAATTTTATATTTCTGGATAAATTAAAGTGTGTATGAAGTCATTAATAAAATGCCTTTTTTAATTACTTGAATTTAAATTATCGGATCAAAGTCACATTCCCTTTTTTTCGTAACTCCACACCATTTGCGCAAGTGCCTTGAATGTACCAGACATATACAGCAGGAGTACAAAGTTTACCCTGCCAGGTGCCATCCCAACCTTCATTCACATCATATGTTTCAAATACCATTTCGCCCCACCGGTTGAATACTCTGAATGCAGATATATAACTTAAGCCATAAGTTCTGATTCTGAAAATATCATTTTTCCCATTGCCATTCGGTGTAAAAGTATTGGGTATAAAAAAGACATCATCGTCGCATGCCAAATTAATTTTTATATAATCTTCTGCCTTACAACCAAATGAATCGGTAACTGTCAACTTGTAAGTTATTGGAATATTTACATGCGAGGCAATCGGATCTTCGCAAGTAGCGCAATCAAGAAAAGTAGAAGGTTCCCATAAAATACTTCCGCCATTTGTAAAAGCATTCAATTGATAAGTCTGTCCATAAATCATTTCAGCATCAGCACCAGCAAAAATTTCAGGTATTTGAATGACGGTTACAACTACTGAATCTGATGAAGTAAAACAAACTCCATCTGTTGAGGTTACAATGTAAGTAGTTGTATTGGATGGCGAAGCAGTTGGGTTTGCAATGGTCGTATTATCTAAACCATCAGGCGGAGTCCATTGATAATTATTTCCACCGGATGCAAACAATTGAATGCTTTCGCTGTAACAAATCATAACATCAGATGATGCAATAATCTGAAAAGGCATCATCAGTTTTATTGAAACAGTATCGGTAGCCATGCAACCGAAATTATCGGTGCCAGTTAAAGTGTATGTGATATTTGATAATGGAATACAAGCCGGGTTTTGAATTTGACTATTGTTCAAATAAAGAACCGGAAGCCAGCTATAGATTGATGCTCCGCTTCCTTGTAACTGAGTTGAATTTGGATAACAAACAGTTTGTGCCGGACCTGCATCAATTACTGGATAAGGGTGAACTACTACTTGTATTGTATCACTTGCAAAACATCCATTCAGGTTTGCAACAATAACAATGTATGAAATAGTTGAAGTGGGTGATGCAATAGGATCAGCAATATTCGTACTGCTTAAACCGGTAGCCGGACTCCATTCATAGGTTGTTCCGCCACTTGCATTTAACTGAACCGAACTTCCTTCACAAATATTTTCATCAACACCGGCAGCAGCAGAAGGAAGCGAATTAACAATTAATGAAATGGTAGTTGTGTCTTTACATCCTGTGGCATTGGTTCCGATAATGGTATATGTAAGGGATAAGCCTGGAGTTGCAATAACCATCGAACCTGAAGTAGCACTTAAACCATTTGAAGGCGACCATGAATAAGTAACAGCACCGCTTGCAGTTATACTGGTTGATTGACCAATGCATAAAGTTGATTGTTGTGCTTGAGCTGAAATTATTGGAACCGGATTAATTATGACTGTGGTACTATCACTAGCCGTACAGCCATTTACATCAGTGCCGATAACCGAATACAGGGTATTCACAATCGGATTTACTGCAATGGTATTTCCTAAGGCATTGGTTGACCATAAATAATTTAATGCGCCTGTTACAGTCAGTATTGCAAATTCACCCGGACAAACAGCAGGAGTATTGGGAGTGATATTCACTACCGGCAATGGATAAATAACTACTGAAATTGTATTGCTTGATACACAGCCGAACGAATTGCTACCTGTAACGGTATAAGTTGAATTTATTGACGGGCTAGCTGAAACAAAGCTTCCTGTGGTTGCACTCAATCCAGTTGACGGGCTCCAGTTATAAACCGATGCACCGCTTGCATTTAATATTGTTGATTGTCCCAAACAGAATGTTGAATTAATCGCAGTTGCATTAATTATTGGCAATGGGTTTATTATAACGATTGAAGTAGAACCTCCGGTGCATCCATTTAAATCAGTTCCGGTAATTGTATATGTGATGGTTGAAGCAGGAGTTGCAATTACTGTTGCGCCATTGGTTGAGCTCAGATTTGTAGCCGGACTCCAGGTATAAGTACTGGCTCCGGTTGCAATCAATGGAGTTGAAAATCCAAAACATATGGCTGAATCAGAACCGGCAATTAAAGGCAATGTATTTATCAAAATACTTAGTGTGGAAGAGGCAGTGCATCCATTCAAATCGGTTCCTGTAACCGAATAAGTAATAGTAGAAGTTGGTGTTGCAATTACCGAACTTCCGGTAGAAGCCGATAAACTTGCCGAAGGACTCCAGTTGTATGTTGATGCTCCTGTTGCAGTTAAAGTAGCGCTTGCATTCAAACATAAAGTGGGAGTTGCAGTTGACGCAATTACTATTGGTAATGGATTTACTGTAACCGGAATATTATTTAAAGCAGAACATCCATTTACATCAACACCTGAAACAGTATATGTGGTTGAACTTGTGGGTGAAGCTATAACTGATATGCCTGTAGTTGCACTCAATCCTGTTGAAGGGCTCCAGTTATAAACTGTTGCACCACTTGAATTCAAAGTAGTGGATTGTCCTAAACAAAAAGTTGAATCAACTGCTGTAACAGTAATTATTGGCAATGGATTAATTATCACAATCGAAGTAGAAATTCCCGTGCATCCGTTTACATCAGTTCCTGTTATTGTATAAGTGATTGTTGAAATTGGATTGGCAATTACTGTTGCACCATTTGTTGAACTTAGATTTGTTCCAGGACTCCAGGTATAAGTGTTGGCACCTGCTGCATTCAGTGGAGTTGAAAATCCAAAACATATTACTGAATCAGTCCCTGAAATAATCGGAAAAGAATTTGTCAAAATACTCTGTGTTGAAGTAGCAGTGCACCCATTCAAATCGGTTCCTGTAACCGAATAAGTTGTTGAAGAAGTTGGTGATGCAATTACCGAACTTCCGGTAGAAGCAGATAAACTTATAGAAGGACTCCATGTGTATGTTGAAGCTCCCGTAACAGTTAAGGATGCAGTTGCATTCAAACACAAAGTGGGTGTTGAGGTTGAGGCAATCACAATTGGCAATGGATTTACAGTAACCGGAATATTACTCAAAGCAGAACATCCATTCACATCAGTTCCTGAAACAGTATAGGTGATTGAATTTGTTGGAGAAGCAATAACTGAATTTCCTGTTGTGTTATTCAATCCTGTTGAAGGGCTCCAGCTATAAACGGTTGCACCACTTGAATTCAAAGTGGTTGATTGTCCTAAACAAAAAGTTGAATCAACTGCTGAAACATTAATTATTGGCAATGGATTTATAATTACTACAGAAGTTGAAATTCCTGTGCATCCGTTCACATCAGTTCCTGTTATTGTATAAGTAATAGTTGAAACCGGATTTGCAATTATTGTTGCGCCAATTGTTGAACTCAGATTTGTTCCAGGGGTCCATGTATAAGTACTTGCACCTGTTGCATTCAACGGAGTTGAAAATCCAAAACAGATTGCAGAATCAGAACCGGCAATAACCGGTAATGTATTTATTAAAATACTTTGCGATGATGTGGCAGTGCATCCATTTAAATCAATTCCTGTAACTGAATATGTGGTTGAAGTTGTTGGCGATGCAATGACTGAGTCGCCAATTGAAGAAGACAAATTAATAGAAGGACTCCAATTATAAATTACTGCTCCTGTTGCTGTTAACAGAGCACTCGTATTTAAACACAATGTTGGCGTCGTCGTTGATGCAATTACAATTGGTAAAGGATTTACTGTAACCGGAATATCATCTAAAGCAGAACATCCATTCACATCAGTACCAGAAACTGTATATGTGGTTGAAGTGATTGGAGATGCAGTTACTGAATTTCCTGTTGTGCCGCTTAATCCTGTTGAAGGACTCCAGTTATAAACCGTTGCACCACTTGCTGAAATAGTAATGGATTGATTCAAACAAAATGAATCTGAGCCGGAGGTTATAATTACAGGAAGCGGATTCACATTTATAATTGACGAATCGAAACCAACACATCCATTCGAATCGGTTGCAGCTACTATATAATAAATTGTTGAATTCGGATTGGCTATAACACTTGCTCCTGTTGATGAATTTAAAAAAGTAATTGGTGACCATGTGTATGAAACTGCTCCACTTGCTATAAGAGTGGCACTGTCGCCAACACACATCACAGGATTAGTGCTCGATATACTTAGAACCGGCAAAGGATTTACATACACGCTTTTCATTGCTGTATCAGTACACCCGTAAAGATTTGTTCCGGTTACTGTATAAGTTATGGCTGTGTTGGGTATTGCCTGAATAATATTTCCGGTTGTATTTGATAAACCGGTTGATGGACTCCACGAATAAAAATTCGCACCATTTGCTCCCAACGATGCACTTGTTCCTAAGCACACAAATACTGTATTGGAAAATGCATTTACTATTGGGTTCGGATTTACAATAATGCTGGTGTTGGCCGCAGAAGTACATCCATTTACATCAGCACCAATGATTGTATAAATAGTAGTTGAGTTCGGCGTGGCATTTACACTGCTTCCGGTTGAACTGCTTAAATTAAAAGAAGGCGACCAGATATAAGTTAATGCGCCCGATGCTGTTAAAATTGCACTTTGTCCGAAACAGATTTGTGGATTATTTGCCAGTACATTTAAAACCGGATTTGGAAAAACATTGACCACCACAGAATTCAACGCGGTACATCCCGATGCTGAACTTCCAACCACTGTATAAGTTGTGGTTACTGATGGATAAGCTGTAACATAAGTTCCAACTGTAACACTAAGCCCCGTTGATGGCGACCAGGTATAAGTTGAAGCGCCATTTGCAGTTAACGAAGTGGCTTCACCAAAACAAAGCGCAGGAGCAATTGGAGTTACTCCTATAACAGGAATTGGGTTTACCACTACAGTTGAAATAGAATTAGCAATGCAACCTGAAGTATCAATGGCTAATACGGTATAAGTAGTTGTAGTGATTGGCGAGGCAATAACCACGGAACCGGTTGATGCATTTAAACTTGAGGAAGGACTCCAGGTAAATGTGTTTGCTCCCGAAGCAGTCAGTGTTGTGTTATCCCCGCTGCAAATTATTGGGTTAGTACTGGCAATAGTTATTGGTGGCGCAGGCGAAACAGTAATATTTATTGTGGCTGTATCAGCACATCCATTCAAATCAATTCCAATAACTGTGTATGTAACAGAAGCGCTCGGTGTGGTTTGCACCGAACTTCCCGTTGATGATGATAAACCAGCAGACGGACTCCATGAATAATTGATTGCACCACTCGCATTTAATGTTGCACTTGACGAAGTACATAATATGGTTGAATTAGCAGTGGCGCTTATCACCGGGTCAGGAAAAACATTTACAACAACTGACGATACTGCAGAACAACCATTCACATCAATTCCAACAACGGTATAGGTTGTTGTATTGGAAATAGTTGCATTCACTGAATTTCCATTTGTAGCCGATAAACCTGTTGATGGACTCCATTGATAGGTTGTTGCACCTGTTGCACCTAACTGCACTGTTCCCGTTGCACAAATATTTCCTGTTGAAGTTGAATTGATTATTGGTAATGGATTAACAATTACAATGGAAACCGCATTGGCCGCACAGCCAAACGCATCTAATGCAGCCACCTGATAAGTAGTAGTAACGATAGGGGATGCAACAACCACTGAACCTGTTGAAGTATTCAGATTAACAGCCGGACTCCATGAATAAGTACTTGCACCTGTTGCCGTTAAGGTAGTGCTTCCGCCAACACAAATAATAGGATTGGTACTTGTTAATGAAATCGGAGGCCCCGGAGAAACAACAATATTTATAGTAGTTGTATCAGCACAACTGAAAGCATTAACTCCAATTACAGTATAGGTAGTTGTTAAAATTGGATTTGCTAAAACAGAACTTCCGGTTGATGCTGATAAACCGGTTGAAGGTGCCCAGGAATAAGTGGAAGCTCCGCTTGCAGTTAATGTTGCGTTTGAACCAATACATAAAATGTAATCTGTAGCAACAACAGAAATTACAGGTGGATTATTGACAATGATTGTTACAGGTGCCAATGCACTGCATCCATTCAAATCTGTTCCGGTTACAGTATAAGTAGTTGATGTTATAGGAGTAGAATTTACAATTGAACCTGTTGAAAAATCCAAACCCGTTGATGGCGACCATGTATAAGTTGATGCACCGGTTGCATTCAATTGTATACTTCCACCTAAACAAATATTTCCATTAGGTGCGGCATTTACAATTGGCAGCGGATTAATGGTGACTAATCCGCTTGCTGTATCACTGCAAAATCCATCAGACCCAATCACAGTGTAATTGGTGTTCACTATCGGACTGACAGAAATTGAATTTCCGGTTGAACCATTTGACCATTGATAGGAAAGTGCACCGTTTGCATTTAGCACAGCACTTTGCCCCAAACAAGCCGCAGGATTATTTAATGAAACAACAGGATTGGAGAGAGATGTAATCGGAATACTTGCCTGTCCGCTGCAACCACTTGCATTTGTTACGAAAACCGTGTAAGTAATATTTGCAATTGCAGAAGAAATTACCGTTGTTCCTGTTGTTGAATTCAAATAGATGGAAGGACTCCATGTATAGTTTGTTCCGCCCATGGCATTCAAAACAGTTGATTGCCCCATGCACAAACTATCATTTACTGCTGTAACATTTACCACAAGATTGGGGGCAATGTGCACAAATGCGGTGGTGGTTCCCGAACATCCATTTACATTATAACCTGTTACAGTGTAGGTGGTACTCACAGTTGGCGATGCCTGAACGGTAGCACCGGTTGTAACATTCAAACCGGTTGACGGACTCCATTCGTAGCTACTTGCTCCGCTTGCATTAATGGTTACAAATGCGGTGGCACAAATGGTGCTCGAAGGTGCATCAACAGTTACCAATGGAATGGTGATTGGAATTGTAACCGATGCCTGACAACCTGCAACTGAAGTTATAGTAAGTGTTACATTATAGGTTCCGGGGCCGGAATAAGTATGAACCGGATTTTGAACCCCATTCATCACAGTAGAATTATCCCCAAAATTCCACGACCAGTTTGATGCCGTTCCGTTTTGAACGGTAGTTGAATCAAAAAATAAAACAGTATTTAAATTACAATCAACCTGATAACCAAAATTTGGAGTTATTAAAGTAGGTTGAACAATAGTAGAAATAGTAGCTACACAACCGGTAATAGAAGTTAAATCACAAGTGTAAACCGCACCAATCTGCGGATTATTTATGGTTATGGTTTGAGTGGTAAATCCACCCGGCATCCACAAATAACTAAATCCGGGAGGCGCTGTTAACACCACCTGATTTTGCCCAACGCAATATTGGGCAAGCACTTCAAGCGGCGCGCAATAAGCATCAATATAGGCATAACCAAAATGCCCACCCAGTGCGCAATCACCTACTTTAAACTCGATAGTGATTACTTGACCCATGTAAGCGGTTAAATTTATACCGACCGTGGTCCAGTTTTTATAATGAACCTGAGAAGCGGAAGTTAAAATTCCGGGTAAAAATCCGGCGTTATTTGAATCGGCAACCACAAGGTAGTGACCGCACAATGCGTTTGGAACATAATTTCCGGCTTGATCAAGTACGCTGATTTCAAATCGTGGTTTTTCACCATGCGAGTGCTGGGTAACATTGTAATTCGGATCTTCTAAAACAACTGCATACTGATAAACAAATAATTCTGAAGCTGGAGTAACTGTAAAAGTATATCGAAGCATTTCAGCTTTTGAACCCGGAAATGGCCCCGGATTATTTTGTGCATAAAAAGAATTTTGCCAAGAACCCAATCTGGCTGAAAAATTTCCACCGGGAGCCACTTGATTTAAATTATTAAAAGTATTGGGGTCAGTAATTGGATTGGTAATGGTGTGCCTTGGTGGAATTAAACCACCAGAATTCAATATGTTATTAATTACAATCTGACAGCAACCCCCCGGATTATTTCCTGAATTTCCATTTGGAGTTCCGGTTCCGCCCTGCCAATTTGAGAAATCGCCTAATTCAAAATTTGAATTGGTACAATTGGTTGATTGAGATTTAGCAGGAAAATAATGAAGTAGAAAAATAAAGCCGAATACGAATAAAATTTTAATTCTGATAAGCATTTCTCCCTTGTAAAGTCTATTCATTAGACTTAAATTTAAGATGAACTTGCTTCTGGTTTTCATTTATAATTTCAACACGGCACGCAATCATTGTAGTGTGTTTTACGAATGGTTTCAATAATGTTTCACGAATTTAGTTTCACTTTAAGCTTCGGGAAATAAAACAGGCTGAACCGGTAAATAACTTAGTCAGAATTATAAAAACCCCGATTGTTGTATTAGTCCTGAAAAGCAGTAAAAACGCGAGGATGAAATTTTAAATGGTTTTTTTCAAATAGTAAAACTTAAAAAACTCAACTGCATTTTACTTCTGCAGCCATTACATTTTTAGATTTGTGTTTTTTAATATGACCGCTTCCGAAAATTTTATTCATCGTTGTTTTGATCTGGCAAAATCAGGATTGGGAAATGTGGCGCCCAATCCGTTGGTGGGTGCTGTGCTGGTGCACAATGAAAAAATTATTGGCGAAGGTTATCATCATGAATTCGGTAAAGCACATGCTGAAGTGAATGCGATAATTGATGCTGAAAAAAATTATCCCGGATTAATTTCTTCCTCTGAATTATATGTTAATCTGGAACCTTGTTCACACTTTGGTAAAACTCCACCGTGTGTTGATTTAATTATTCAGAAAGGAATCAGAAAAGTTTTTATTTCGAATACAGATCCGAATTCATTAGTTTCAGGAAGGGGAATTGAAAAATTAAGAGCGGCAGGAATTGAAGTGGTCACTGATGTTTTAAAAGAAGAAGGACGAAAACTGAACCGCCGGTTTTTTACTTTTCATGAACAAAAAAGATCATTCATTATTTTAAAGTGGGCGCAAACGGCTGATGGTTTTATAGCACCTGTTACGAAAGAACGGTTTCAGATTTCCGGTGATCAGGCACAGGAATTAGTGCACAAGTGGCGCAGCGAAGAGCAAGCTATTTTAGTGGGAAAAGAAACTGCCCTAACTGATAACCCGCAACTGAATGTGAGATTATGGGAAGGGAAAAACCCAGTACGGATTGTGATTGATTCAAAATTGTTGCTACCCGAAAGTTTGAATTTATTTGATCGTGAAACACCAACCATCATTTTCAATTCAATAAAAACTGAAGAGCAGAAAAATATATCATTTGTAAAATTAAACTTCAAAAACCCCATTCTCCATCAACTACTGGCTCACCTGTATTCGAAAAAAATTCAATCCATAATAATTGAAGGCGGAACCACCACGCTGCAAAAATTTATTGACGAAAATTTGTGGGATGAAGCACGAATATTTACCGCTCCGAAAAAATTAGTGTATGGAATTAAAGCACCTGTGCTTGAAACCGGAAATTTTAATACTGAAATTATTTTGGTTGGTGAGGATGAATTGATGGTGGTAAATAATTTTTAATCGCAGGGTCTCCTTTCTGGAAGACCCTGCTTTGACTGAAGTGTCCCTTTTTTTGTGCTTTTAAAGTCTATGCTATTCTTTAATTACTTTCATTCGTTGAATAAATTTTCCATTCCTATCACTGAGCAAAATGGAATACATACCTGCGGCTTGATTGGAAATATCCAGTACCTTCACATGTTGTTTTTCAAGAATTACTTTGCCGATTATGTCAGTGAGTATCACATTGCAGAAATCTGATAAATATAATATATCTGTTGTTGGATTAGGGTATGCAACGATATCGGGATTGGTAGTGTAGCCTATATTACCAATTATACAGTTAGTGCTGTAACTTGCAGATGCATCTATTGCATTCGGCCAGTTGGTGTTCATATAGGTGGTATCATCCACTTGCACACAGCTTAACCCGAGGTTACTGGTTGCCAAAAAAGAATAGAAATTTGCATTATTGCCATTCTGTACATTCAAACTTGTTATTTGATTATTAGCGCAAGACAAAGTAATAAGGTCTGTATTAGCCGACACATTCAAACTTGTTAATTGATTATTGGCGCAAGACAAAGTAGTAAGAGCTGTATTAGCAGACACATCCAAACTTGTTAATTGATTATTAGCGCAAGACAAAGTAATAAGTGCTGTATTAGCCGACACATTCAAACTTGTTAATTGATTATTGGCGCATGACAAATTAAAAAGAGCTGTATTAGCCGACACATCCAAACTTGATAATTGATTATTGGAACATTGCAACTCAGCAAGAGCTGTATTAGCCGACACATTCAAACTTGTTATTTGATTATTGGCGCATGACAAATTAAAAAGATCTGTATTAGCAGACAAATTCAAACTTGGTAATTGATTATCCTCGCAACGCAAACTACCAAGAACTGTATTAGCAGACACATCCAAACTTGTTAATTGATTATTTAAGCAGTAAAAAGTATAAAGAGCTGTACAAGCAGAAACATCCAAACTTGTAAATTGATTATTGCCGCAATACAAAGCAGCAAGAGCTGTAGTAGCCGACACATCCAAACTTGTTAATTGATTTTCCGCGCAATGCAACCCTTCAAGAGCTGTACTGGCAGGCAAATTCAAACTTGTTAATTGATTAGTGTCACAATCCAAATAATTAAGGTCTGTATTAGCCGACACATCCAAACTTGTTAATTGATTATTGTAACATTCGAGCCAATTAAGGATTGTATTAGCCGACACATCCAAACTTGTTAATTGATTACTGGAACATTGCAACTCAGTAAGCGCTGTATTAGCAGACACATCCAAACTTGGTAATTGATTATTTAAGCAGTACAAAGTAGAAAGAGCTGTACAAGCAGACACATCCAAACTTGTTAATTGATTATTGTAACAACGCAAAGTTGAAAGAGCTGTATTAGCCGACACATCCAAACTTGTTAATTGATTATTGTAACAATACAAAGTTGAAAGAGCAGTATTAGCAGACACATCCAAACTTGTTAATTGATTATAGGGACAATTCAATAAAGTAAGAGCTGTATTAGCAGATACATCCAAACTTGTTAATTGATTACTGCCGCAAATCAACGAAGTAAGAGCTGTATTAGCAGACACATCCAAACTTGTTAATGGATTATTGGAACAATTCAAATTAGTAAGAGTTGTAAAAGCTTCAATGCCTGTTAGTTCTGAAATTACTAAGTTGTTTACCGATAAAGAGCCTGAATAAGCAGTGGCTTCTGAGAGCTGAATTTCAGCATCACCACTAGTGTTTATAAATGCATTTCCAACCAAGGCCGCTTTAAAAGCGGGGGTCGGGAATGTTTACATTTTGAGCGCTTAAAGTCGCAAGATTTGTAAGTAAGAAAGTAGTTGCAAGAAGTAGTTTTGCTTTCATGATTTTTGATGTTTAAAATTAACAAAATGTATTTCTAAGGTAATGGTTATTGCGGTTGAAAGGTCAATAGTACTAAATTTAATTTACTGTATAATCCAGTATGCGTGGCTGCGATTTTGAATAACTCCTCCTCCCTCTGTGTTTCCCCAAGCAATGGAATGTGCAGTGAAAGGACACAGAGGTGAAAGCGCTGAGACCTTTGCTATTAAGAACGATAAGAAGCGAGGATTGCAATTAGCGAAAAGGCAAATGCTTAAGGAGACACTGAGGGAGTTGAAGTCTTCATAAATCTAAAATCATAAATCATTATTCACAATTCCTTTATTTGTGAAAATGCCGGGTGTTAGGCGGTGCCACTTAAAGCCCTTCGGGTATTGTTTAAATTGATACCTTTTTTAAATGCAATAAATTGTTTTTGAGTTCTTGAATAATGGCTGTCAATGATGTTATAATTTATGGATTATAAACTGAATTGTTAATTTTTTAACTAAAAAAGCACTATTTGAAAATGAAATAGTACTATTTTGAATTTGGATAGTACTATTTTGAATTCGGATAGTACTATCCAGATTCCCGATACCACTATGAAAAGTTTGGATAGTACTATGCAGAGTTTGGATACCACTATCCGAATTCCGGAAAGTGGTATGCAATGTTTCAATACCACTACTGAAATAATGGAGAGTTGTATCCGTAGTACCAATACCACTATTGAAATGACGAAGAGTATGATTCAGAGAACGGGTACCACTATTGAAATCATGGAAAGTGTTGTGAATTGAATCCGTAAAATGAGCACCCTGCGACCTAACAAAAACGCTCTAACGCAAAACCCATCCGCCAAAGGCGGACTGCAGCAAAGGCAAACCCGCGTTCCACCAAACCCATAAACGCAAACCAGCCCCATCTTTATTCTTTTCCCCAAAAAAAATTTATCATTCATTTTATCACATCCATATTTTTTATTTTTTTCATTTTCTATTAAAACAAAAAAGCTACATTGCCAACCGATTTTACGATGGACGAAATCAGGCAATTTATTCAGCAGATACAAAACGATCCGGGATCTATTTTTAATCCCGAAGCAGTTATCCGTTATGGCGGCATTACCATTTTGTGCCTCACCATTTTTGCCGAAACCGGTTTGTTCTTTTGCTTTTTCTTTCCCGGCGATTCGCTGGTGTTTACTGCCGGTGTGCTCACTGCAACCGGTGCACTGCCCTATCACTGGAGCATGGTTTTATCGCTCATGATTTTGTCAGCAATTTTAGGAAACATGGTTGGCTACTGGTTTGGAAAAAGAACCGGAAGCTTATTGATGAAACGAAAAGACACTATTTTTTTCAGAAAAGAATATGTAACCACCGCCGAAACTTTTTATGGCCGCTATGGAGGAATGGCATTGGTGCTTGGCCGGTTTTTGCCCATCATCAGAACTTTTGCGCCCATAGTTGCCGGTGTAATTGATTTACCATTCCGCAGGTTTTTCTTTTATAGCACTTTCGGTGCTGTACTATGGGTACTTCCCATTGGTGGTGCCGGTTTTTTTCTAGGAAAGATTCAGTTTGTACAGCATAATCTGGAATACATCATTCTTGCCATGGTGATTGGAATTACAACCCCTGTGATTTACAAAGTGATTAAGGAACGGCGCAAACAGAAAAAATTAAAAGCACAATTTCCGGAATCAGAAAAATAAATTGCAATTCAATGTTTCACTTCATCAGTTACTTTTGAACACCTGATTTAAAAAAGTAAAAATGTTTCTTTATAAAAATTTAAAATTCATTCTCCTGCTCATCATGTCCACTCTTACTACCGTTCCAGTTCTTGCTTTCGATCCACATAGTGTTGCCATACCTGATGAAGCAGTGGTTCAAAAATTATATCTCAACATTTCGGTTGATTTCGGAAAAAAAACAATTTCAGGAAAAGCACAATGGACCATTAAAAAAAGTGCCGATGCCGATGCCATTCACTTCGACACAAAAAATCTGACTATTAACAGAGTAACAATTGATGAAATTGAAAATCCCTGGAAATTTTCATGGGGAAAAGACGATGAAATTTTGGGGCACGAATTAATTATTCCGCTGAAAAGTAACACCACCGTTGTTACCATTTATTATTCCACAACACCTGAATCGGCAGCGTGCCAGTGGTTAGATCAATCACAAACAGCCGGAAAAAAACTACCTTTTCTTTTCACACAGTGCCAGGCCATTTTAGGTCGCACTTTGTTTCCGTGTCAAGATAGTCCGGGAATACGGTTTACTTATGAAGCAGATGTAAAAGTTCCTGTTGAAATGATGGCGCTCATGAGTGCTGAGAATCCAACAGAAAAAAATAACACCGGAATTTATCATTTCAGAATGACTAATCCCATTCCATCGTACCTGATGGCATTGTCGGTTGGCGATATAAAGTTTCAGTCCATTGGCGACAGAACTGGTGTGTATGCCGAACCATCTATGTTGGAAAAATCGGCTTACGAATTTGCTGATATGCAAAAGATGCTGGAAGCTGCTGAGAAATTATACGGCCCTTATCGCTGGGGAAAATATGATGTGTTGGTTTTGCCACCGAGTTTTCCATTTGGCGGAATGGAAAATCCACGATTAACTTTTGCCACTCCAACTATTCTTGCAGGTGATCGGTCATTGGTTTCATTGGTGTCGCACGAACTCGCACATAGCTGGAGCGGCAACTTAGTAACCAACGCCAACTGGAACGATTTCTGGCTCAATGAAGGTTTCACTGTTTATTTTGAAAGAAGAATTACCGAGGCATTGTATGGAAAAGATTTCGCCGATATGGAAGCGTATCTTGGAATGGAAGATTTGAAGGAGACATTAAAAGATTTTGAAAAAACACCTGATGCCACTCACCTTAAATTAAAACTCGATGGCAAGGATCCGGATGATGGAATGAACAGCATTGCTTATGAAAAAGGGTATGCGTTGTTGTTGTTAATTGAAAAAACAATTGGTCGCGATGCATTGGATAATTTCCTGCGGAAATATTTTGACTCACATGCTTTTCAGGTAATGACCACAGAAAAATTTATATCTTACATACAAAAAGATTTGTTCAGCCAGTTTCCCGGAGCCGAGGAAAAAATAAAATTGAATGATTGGATTTTCAAGCCCGGATTGCCTGCTAATTGCCCGGTGATTGCCAGTGAAAAATTCAATGAAGTGGATCGCGAATTTCAAAAGTGGATGGATGGTGCTTCACCAAAAAGTTTGCGCACTGCCAATTGGTTTACGCAACAGTGGTTAAATTTTATTGATAAACTTCCGGCAAAAATTTCCATTGAAAGAATGACTGAGTTGGATACAATATTCAAATTCTCATCAACCGGAAATGCTGAAATTGCCGATGCTTGGTTTTTACAAAGTTTAATAAACAACTATTCTCCTGCTTATATTTACATGGAAAAATTTCTGATTGAAGTGGGTCGCCGTAAATTTTTAATGCCGCTTTACAAAGAGATGATGAAGTCAACCGCAGGAAAAGAATTAGCCATGAAAATTTACAAACAAGCCCGCCCAAATTATCATTTCGTTGCACGACAAAGTGTAGATGAATTGTTGAACTGGAAGGATGGACTTTGATATGTTGAATGTTGAATGCTGAATTTTGAATGTTGAATTTTGAATTTTGAAAAAAAAATAATTATCTGAAACAGGAAAAAAAAATGCTCTCCAGAATTCTTATCGTTGATGATGAGCCCGATTTAGAAGAACTCATCCGGCAGAAATTCCGCCGCAAAATTGCGTCAGGCGAATATCAGTTTGAGTTTGCACACAATGGAATTCAGGCATTGGACAAAATAAATTCTGAAGGCGAATTTTCATTGGTGTTTACCGATATTAATATGCCCGAGATGGATGGGCTGGCGTTGTTATCAAAAATAAGTGAACTCGATCCTGCTTTTAAAACCATAGTGGTTTCGGCGTATGGCGATATGGATAACATTCGCACTGCCATGAATCGTGGTGCGTTTGATTTCCTTACAAAACCAATTGACTTTTCTGATTTTGAAACTACGCTCACTAAAAGCATACTTGAATACAATAAAATTATTGAAGGAATTTCTGCAAAAGAAAATTTGATAAATGCTAAACTTGATAAAGAGCGCGCCGAGCAATCGGAAAAATTCAAGCAACAGTTTTTATCAAACATGAGTCATGAAATCCGCACTCCGCTGAATGCAATTAAGGGAATGACTTTAATGTTGCTAAAAGAAAATCTGGAAAGTAATCAGCAACGAAACCTCGAAATCATTCGCAAGTCAACCGATAATCTCATTGTTATTATCAATGACATTCTCGATATGAGTAAAATTGAAGCCGGAAAATTAGAGTTGGAAAAAATTGACTTCTCTCCAGCCGAAACCATTCAGAATGTGTATGAATTACTGCGCTTCAAAGCCGATGAACACAAATTAAATTTCATTGTAAAAACTTCATCTGATTTACCCGAAGCATTAATCGGTGATCCTGTCCGCCTCGGTCAGGTGTTGATGAACCTCGCCGGCAACTCCATAAAATTTACCGAGAGCGGAAGTGTAACTGTTGAAGCAAAAGTTATATCAACTGAAAATGATATTGCAAATGTTGAATTCAGTGTAAGTGATACCGGAATCGGAATGACACCCGAACAACTGGAAAAAATATTCGAAAGTTTTTCACAGGCATCAAAAGAAACTTACCGCAAATTTGGTGGCACAGGATTAGGACTCACTATTTCTAAATCGTTGGTTGCGTTAATGGGGGGTCACTTATCAGTAAAAAGCAAGT
>CAMDOA010000020.1 GCA_945903305.1 Chitinophaga pinensis | reverse complement strand
ATTCAAATCTTTCACACCATTTGAATTAAAATCCCCTGCGTAACTGTACACCCCTTGTCCGGCAGGAACAAGTACATAAACGAATTCCTGTTTTTGTTCCTGCACGCTGCCAACACCATAAACATTTTGCGATGTGATGAACCCTTTCTTCACCACAAAACTCCATTCGGTTCTTCCGAGCATCGACTGGTCAGGTTTCTGTTTCGTGATTGAAGTATCTGAAACATGCAATTCACGATAAGTTAAATCCAAAGCGATGCGCATATTTTTTTTCGAATTGTATTCTCCATTTAATGAACCGGTGTAAGCTGTTGTTGAATAGTTAAAATTATTTTGCACCGGTTTGTAATCATCGCGTTCGCTTGCCGCTAATGCAAAATGTAATCTGCTGGTATCCGATGTTTTTATAATTGCTGTGTATTCATCCCACAAAAAACTTGCTGGACTTAATGAATCAGCATTCAGGATTTTTATGCTGTTGCATTCACGCTGCCATTTTATTCCGGGGGTAATTCCTTTTAACCTTTTGATTGAATAATTCAGCTCCAGCAACGGACGAACAAACTGAGAAGAGGTATATGAACTTTGCGATTGAAGAATACTTGATTGAGAATTAAAGCGCCAACCTTTAAAATTTAAATTTGAATTTAACTGATGACGAATGCCCGAATAAAAACCAGTACGCTGAAAAAAGGATAAGTAGTAAAACACGCTTCCGTTCTTCGGCAATTTTAATCCTGTTCCTGCCGTTACAAATTGTTCAACTGTTGATGTGTCGGTTGAAGTTAAATTCCAGTCTCTGTCAAATTCCACAGGTCGATATCTTTCAACAGGAGTAAAGGTTTCCCCAGAATATTCATACGATGCATTTATGTTTAATAGAGGAACACTTTTTTCCTGCCTTTTCAATTTAAAATCATTGACAACCGAAATTCTGGAAGCGTATCCCTGATTGTTATTATCATTCAGTGAAGAAAAAAGATTCAGGTCTTTATTACTGATTGCTCCTTCCCAATTTATTATTCCTGATTTGGAAATTTTCCGATTCACACCAAGCGTGAACATTTGTGTTTTTTGTGGAGCAATGAGCGGAATGAGCGGTTCATAATTTCCCTGCAACACACCCAGCAATGGAGCAACCCATTTGTACACGCGACCATTTGCAGTAGAACTCGCAACCACATAATGCCCCTTGCGTTCGCCTGTATATGAAAACTGCAATGAATATTTTGCGCTGTCAGGATTTATTGAATACACATAAATAATTCCGAAACCTGCACTGTCAATTTTTTTGTAAAGAATCCGATCGGCATTCCAGCCAATACTGTCAACACTTTGGTCGAACGCATTTTGCAATGAGTCGCCTGCATTAAATAATATTCTTTTTTGTGCCGTGTCGAGTGTTTGTTGAAGCGGTTGATTCTTTGCATCACCTTCTGAATAAAAATTGAAAGTGAATTTCCATTTATCATTTTCCATTTGCTGAGTGCCGGAAAGTGTGGAACGGAAATAATTTTTATCAGAATATTCAAACTCAATACTGATTCGTGAATCCTGCGTAATAAGTTTACGGGGCATAAATTTTACTTCCCCTGAATTGTAATCAATTATATAATCGGCATCTTCTCCGCGCTTCATCAATACACCATCCACAAAAACTTTTTCGGTTCCAGCCAAAATGATAATGAAGGTTTCGCCATTTGCTCCGGTCATTTTATAGGGTCCCTGATTTCCTTCTTGTCCATCAAATTGATTGCGGGTGTATTTTCCTTTTGAAGCAGCCGCGCTTAATAAAGTTTTTCCTTTCCATTTCTCATTCACTTTGTAGGAAGATTGAATCGCAGCTCCTTGTTGCTTCTTGTAATAATTCAGAAAATAACTTTCAGGTATTTTCCAGTCAAAATCGCCAACTGTTAGTGATGATTGTTTCTTGCTTAACTGAATATAAACTTTATCAAATTCCTGTAATTGTGCGGTGTTACCTTCTGGTTGAATTGGAATATTGTTATCAGATATTGCAGCATTCAGCATTACATCACCTGCCAATCGCCCGCTCATTTGCAAGTTAAGTGCGCTGTTCACCACTAAATCCTGATTATTACCGAATGAAATTCCACGCGAAAAATTTCCATCGTAATCAACACTTCCTAAATTAAAAATATCATCATTCAGTTTTTCCGGAATATAAAAAGGCGCGTTCATTAAACTGTCGCGCTTGTTATAAGTAATAAAATCTTTATGAAAAATTGTTTTTGAAAGATTGAAAGGAAATACTCTATACTTCACAATTATGGTATCGCATTTTATTTTAGGTAACAATTGAATAGTATTCAACGAATAATTAACTATAAAATCATTGGTGGAAAATGCTGAGCCATTACAAGAGTTAATGAGTGAAACACTTCCGGGAACAATGCTCAGCGTATCAATGCTGTTTATTGATTGTGGCTTAATAATTTTCTTTGAACGGAATTCGTAAATGGTTTGTGCGGAAGAAAAATGAATCGTGAATAGTGAATAATGAATAGTAACCAAAGCAAATAAAATAATTTGCTTAGTAAATAATTGATAAAAAATGTTTATGAAATTCATGAATGCTGCAAACCAAAATTAAATTTAAAGAAAAGCAAAACGCTATTTAGTAAGAGCTATTATCAACAGAAAATAATTGGATTCATACTATTCTAAGGTTGAAAACAATTGAAAAATATTTTGATTGTCGTATAAGATATTTATCTTTGTCGTATAAAATTAAATTATGGATGCCAAAATCACTTTAAGTTTTAACGAAGCGGTCATTCAGAATGCAAAAAAATTTGCTGATGCGAACAATATCAGCTTATCGCGGCTTACTGAATTTTTATTGAATAAAGTAACCAGTTCAAGCTATAAATCATTGGATGAACTACCGGTTTCTGATTGGGTGAATATGGTGAGCGAAGGTCAGGTGGTTTACAATCATAAGCCACGCACCAAAAAGGACATGCGCAAAGAATATTTCACCAAGTTTAAGAAATAGTGAAAGTATTTTTAGAGGCCAATATTTTGGTGGCCGTTGCATGTAACGAATATCCCTTATTCACCAATTGTTCACGCTTGCTAAGTTTGTGTGACGATTCAAGGTTCGAAGTTTTTACTTCTCCGTTGTGTCTGGCAATTACTTATTATTTTGCTGAAAAGAAAAATGGAAATGCGTTGGCCAGAAAGAAATTAGTACTGCTTTCTGAGAAATTAAAGATTACAACCATTGATTCGGTTGCTGTTAAAAAAGTAAATTCAAACAAATCCATTCATGATTTTGAAGATGGATTGGAATATTATTCAGCCACTCATTCAAAATGCAAGTGCATTGTTACAGAAGACAAGGGCGATTTCTATTTCTCCGATATTGAAATTCTGAATGCCGAAGAATTCTTGTTGAAATACGCAGTGAGAAAAAAGTAACCTTGAATTCAATTAGCTGATTTCTGTTTAACCTTTTAAATAAGTATGGAATTATTTTAATCTTGTGCAATTATTATGGCGAAGAAGAAACTCGAAGAAAAATTTATTCCTGAAATAGTACTGACTGAAAGCAAGCCATTTCTTTCATTTGAGAATTATGGTTTACAGAGTTTAATCATTTTCGTTGTTGTATTGGTTTTTTATGGAAACACATTATTTAATGGATTTGCATTGGATGATGGATTAGTTTGGATAGATAACAAGTTTGTAAAAAATGGGTTTGGTGGAATTCTGGATATTCTTTTTCACGATTCGTTTTACGGAACCATCGGAAACAATTACAATCTGGCAGGAGGAAGATGGCGACCATTATCACTCATCACCTTCGCCATTGAAAATCAATTGTGGGGACAAACTCCCTGGATTTCTCATCTCATTAATTTAATTCTTTATGCAAGTACCGGATTTGTTTTACTAAAACTCATTCGGAATTATTTATTACCGAATAAGCCTTTTGCATCATTTGCAGCTGTATTGTTATTCATGATGCATCCGGTTCATACCGAAGCCATCACCAACATTAAAAGCCGTGATGAAATATTATCACTCTTGTTTTTGCTGATTACAGTTTTAATTTCTTTGGATGTGGCAAACGGAAAAAGAAAACCAAATGCGCTTTTCATTGCCGGACTTTCATTTTTCATTGCCTTGCTTTCAAAAGAAAACGGGTTAATGTTTTTATTTATCATTCCTGTTACACTTTATTTTTTTAGTAACCTTTCATTAAAGAAAATTGTGATACAGAGTTTGCCTTACTTTATTCTGATAGCAGTTTATATTTATTTGAGAGTGAGCATTGTTGGGTTCTCCAATGAAAAAGTTACTGAACTAATGGATAATCCATTTTTATTGGCTACAACTTCACAAACATTTGCAACTATCTTTTTTGTGTTTCTGCTTTATTTTAAATTGTTGTTCTATCCTCATCCGCTTACTTACGATTATTCATACAATCAAATTCCGTATTGCGATATTACTGATGTGTGGGTTATCGTTTCTGTTTTTATTCATGTTGGACTAATTGTGTTTTGTCTATTCAATTTGAAAAATAAAAACATTCTTGCCTACTGCATACTGTTTTATCTTACAAGCATGTTCATTGTTTCAAATGTTGTTTTCAATATCGGTGCGCCAATGGCCGAGAGGTTTTTATATCAGGCATCCATTGCATTTTGTTTGGCAGTAGTAGTTTTATCTGAAAAGATTTTTAATTCGTTGAAAGTAAATTCTTCGCTTCAAAAAAATATTGGCATCGGTTGTATAATTCTTATTTCACTTCCGGCAGGTTGGAAAACTATTACACGAAATGAAGTATGGCGAACGGGGCAAAGACTTGGTATGACTGATGTGCTGACATCAACTAATTCAGCAAGAGCAAATACATATGCAGCTGCAAATTATATTTCATTGATTGATACCTGCAAAGATGAGGTTAGAGCAAAAGCCTACCTGCAAAAAGCAGTTGAGTATTGTATTATTTCTGAAAAAATATATCCGAAGTTTTACACCAATTTAATGTTGTGGGGATTTGCCTATTCAAGACTGGATAGTTTGGAAAATGCAGTTTCAGTTTGGAAAAAAGCGCAATTACTTCAGCCAAATTCCGGTTATGTAAACCAAAATCTGAAAACCATTTCTGATAAATATTTTAACATGGGATTGAGTGAGGGAAATAAAAGAAATTATACTCGATCCATTTATTTTATCCGGAAAGCTATTGTTATTTATGCCGCAAATACTGAATATTGGTACAACCTCGGTGGTGCTTATTTTACAACCAATAATCTCGACAGCGCAGAAATAAGTTTTGCCACTTCATTAAAATTAAATCCAAATAACAAGCAAGCGAAACAAGGATTAGATGCAGTGGTGTCAAGAAAAAATTCAAAATAATTATGAGAAAGAAAAAAGTTGCTATTGCAGTGCACGGCGGAGCAGGAACCATTATAAAAAAGATGATGACTGCTGAAAAAGAAAAATTGTATAAAAAAGCATTGGCAATTGCATTGGAAGTTGGCTACGATATTCTAGAAGAAGGTGGAACTGCTGTTGATGCGGTTGAAGCCGCTGTTTATGAATTGGAAAATTTTCCGTTGTTCAACGCTGGGAAAGGTTCTGTTTTCAATCATGATAGGAAACATGAAATGGATGCAGCAATTATGGATGGGGCAACATTAAAAGCAGGAGCTATAACCTGCGTAAATCATGTCCGTAATCCGGTTGTGTTGGCTCGAGAAGTAATGGAACATTCAGAACATGTTTTGCTTTCAGGAAAAGGAGCGGAGCAGTTTGCGCGAATAAGAAAAATAAAATTAGAAAAGGAAAATTATTTTTTTACTGATGCACGCTACAAGCAATTGCAGGAAGTTATAAATGAAGAAGGCGCTCACCTTGACCACAGCATTACTGTGAAAGAAAAAAAAATCGGAACAGTTGGAGCAGTTGCGTTGGATGTAAATGGAAATCTGGCAGCTGCAACTTCAACCGGCGGAATGACCAACAAGCGATTCGGTAGAATTGGCGACAGTCCGATAATCGGATCAGGCACTTACGCGAATAATAAAACCTGTGCGATATCCTGCACCGGTCACGGCGAATTTTTTATCCGTGCTGTTGTGGCTTATGATATTTCGTGCCTTATGGAATACAAAGGCATGACATTAAAACAAGCATGCAAAGAAGTTGTCAATAACAAATTAGTAAAACTCGGCGGTGAAGGCGGATTGATTGCCATTGACAAAAACGGAAATGTTGAGCTGCCATTTAATTCAGATGGAATGTATCGTGGTTATAAAACTTCCAATGGAAAGGAGTTGATTGCGATTTATAAATAAAAACGACAGATGAAAATCAGTGGATTCACGATGGCGAAGAATGCGGATAAATTATATTATCCGATTAAAGAAAGTATTGAATCCATTCTTTCTATTGTTGATGAATTTGTGGTTGCTATTGGAGATAATGATGCAGATGATTGTTCGTTGGAAAGAATTCAATCCATTAACTCCGATAAAATTAAAATCATTCGAACCAAGTGGGATTTGGAAAAATATTCGAGAGGTACTGAGAACGCACATCAAACAGATATAGCAAAAGAAGCCTGCACAGGCGACTGGCTTTTTTATCTGCAGGCCGATGAAGTCATTCACGAAAAATACCATAACAGCATTGTGAATCGTTGCAATCAATTGCTGAACGATTCGCGAATTGAAGGCTTGCTTTTTCGTTACAAACATTTCTGGGGCGATTATGATCATTATCTTTTATCACACGGCTGGTATCCGAACGAAATAAGAGTCATTCGCAACAATAAAGAAATTCATTCATGGGAATCAGCGCAATCATTCCGCCGGATTCCTGAATTTGATTATAAAGATTATCGCCAGCACACCGGAACATATAAATTGAATGTGGCAACGGTTGATGCTGAAGTTTATCACTACGGTTGGGTTCGTCCGCCGCAATTAATGCAGAAGAAAAAAAAATCATTAGACACCATTCACAAAGGTGAAAAGAAAGTAGAAGAATTATATAACACTCAAAAAAACTATTTTGATTATGGCCCGATGAAAAGAATAAAAATCTTTTCTGAAACACATCCTGAGGTGATGAATGATTGGATAAAAAAATTCGACTGGAAAGAATTGCTTGATTACACAGGAAATAAATTCCCTGGCCGTGAATTATACAAGCACGAAAAACTGAAATACCGAATTGTCACCTGGTTAGAACAACATATTGTAAGAGGTCGAGAGCTTGGAGGGTTTAGAAATTACAATTTGATAAAAGTATAATTAACTTTTCACCACCTGACTAACCAACTCTGCTGCCTCACTCAATAAAATAGCGGAGTGAACTTTCAATCCGCTGTTATCAATCAGTTCTTTTCCCAATTCTGCATTAGTTCCCTGCAAGCGAACGATGATAGGAATTTTTATTTCACCAATATTTTTATAAGCATCCACAACTCCCTGTGCAACTCGGTCGCAACGAACAATTCCTCCAAAAATATTTATCAATATTGCCTTAACACTCGGGTCTGAAAGTATAATTCTGAAACCGGCTTCTACAGTTTTTGCATTGGCAGAACCACCAACATCTAAAAAGTTTGCAGGCGAACCTCCTGCTAATTTTATCATATCCATAGTGGCCATTGCCAATCCAGCACCGTTCACCATGCAGCCAACATTACCATCTAATTTTATAAAGTTCAGATTGTATTTACCGGCTTCCACTTCTGTTGGGTCTTCTTCAGTTATGTCGCGCAACTCCGGATAATGCGGGTGCCGATAAATTGCATTGTCATCAATACTCACTTTTGCATCTACAGCAATAATGCGATTGTCGTGTGTTTTTAATACAGGATTTATTTCGAGCATGGCAGCATCGCTGTTGATGTATGCTAAATATAAATTTCCAACAAACTTCACCATATTTTTAAAAGCATCGCCACTCAATCCAAGGTTGTAGGCAATTTTCCGTGCCTGGAAAGCCTGCAACATTCCTTTCGGATCAATCCACTCTTTCTGAATTTTTTCAGGATGTTTGTCAGCCACTTCTTCAATCTCCATTCCCCCCTCGGTAGAATAAATAATTACATTTTGTTTTTTTTCACGGTCGAGCAGAATGCTCATGTAAAATTCTTTGCGCTGTTCGGGTTCACCACCATAAACATCCTGGGCAATTAAAACTTTGTTCACTTTTTTTCCGGCTGGTCCGGTTTGTGGAGTAATCAAAGTCATTCCTAAAATATCAGTGACTTTCTCTTTCAGCTTATCCATTGAAGTAGCAACCTTTACTCCGCCACCCTTCCCACGACCACCAGCATGTATCTGTGCCTTCACTACCCAGCAAGTTGTACCGGTAGTTTGTTTTAAATTTTCAGCAGCTTCCACTGCATCGTGCAAAGTGGCAACAGCAATTCCTTCCTGAATGGGTACACCGTTTTTCTTTAGTAGTTCCTTGCCTTGATATTCGTGAAGATTCATGAGTGATTAATTTTTCGTGCGGCGAAAATAATTGCAGAAGTGGAAAGAGAGATTAAATATTAAAGATTAAAAATTAAATAAATTGAACTACGGATAATTCAGTTTGGGAAGAATTTTTAGTGAGGTGGATGAAAGAAAAATTTTATTCCCGGTTAAAATATATCTGATAACAAAAGTGGATTCTTCGCAACAGGGTTTTGCTTCCTGATCGGGACCTTTTTTTTCAATAGCTCCTTCGGGTGCATACGGTCGGTTACCCGGAAAAAAAGCAGAGGCACTTAATACTAAAGTGTCTTTTGAACTGTAATCATTTCTTTTATTCAATGCAAGACGATATCCATTTATCCAAATAGAATCGAAACTGTAAACTGAATCAGCTTGAGTGAGATAAAAAAGATAATTGGTTCCCTTGCCTGAGCCCATTGCCCCACCTGACCAGGATTGCGCAGTTCCGTAATAAATTTTCAATTCAGGTTTTGAAGTTGAAGTAGTTGATTGATTGCACTTACTTATTTGCGTAACCGTAAGCAGAACTAATAAATATTTTATCATCAGTGTAAAATTTTAAAAATCATTTCTTTCATCAATTCATCCTGTGATGCGTAAGCAGTATTCACCCCTTTAAATTTCATTTCATATTCACCGATAGTCTGCAAAACCATTTCCGTTTTTTTGGGAGGATAGTTTTTCATAGCCATTAAATATTCATCGGCAAAAAACGGATTGATGCCAATGGCTGAGGCTACGGTGTTTTTATCACGCGCTCCGAAAGAATGCGCAACATAAATTTTTTGAAAATACGCAAACAAGGTTCCAGTGACCAAAAGAGCCGGATTATTTTTTGCATTCGATGCGAAATAGTTAATGATGCGGTTAGCTTTCATAACATCACGAAACCCTAATGCTCTGGTTAATTCAAATGAATTGTATTCGCGTGATAAACCAATGTTCTTGGTGATATCATCCACATCAATGGCTTTTTCTTTCGGAATGTTGATGATTAATTTCTCCACTTCAGTCACAATTCGGTTTAAATCGTTGCCAACAAATTCGGCCATTAAAGCTGCAGCAGGGTCACTTATTTTATAACCTTCGTCTTTTATAAAAGTGATAATCCACTGCGGTAATTTACTGTCGTAAATTTTATCGGCAGTTACAAATACCGAATGGTCAACAATTTTTTTTACGCTCTTGTTTCGCTTATCTAATTTTTTATGCTTGTGGCAAATAACCAGTATGGTTGATTTCAAAGGCTTTTCAAAATAGGGAAGTAGTTTCTCCCATTCATCTGCTTTAAAATTCTGTGCTTCCTTCACAATCACTACCTGGTAAGTTCCCATCATTGGATAACCACGCGCGTAATCATTTATCTGATTGATGGAAGTATCTTTTCCATATAAAATAAACTGGTTAAAACTTTTTTCCGAATCGTTTAAAACTTTCTGTTCAATATAATTACTGATACTGTCAATGTAGTATCCTTCTTCACCTTCCAGAAAATAAATAGGGTGATAAATTTTACTTTTCAATTCGCGCATTACTTCTGCAAACTCCTTCTTCATACAATCAGAATCTCAAATGCTTTACTGTGTGACCGTTGTTTATTAATTGTTTTAATGATTCAATTCCGATTTTTAAATGGTTCTCTACAAATTTTTCGGTTACTAATTTATCGCTCCGTTCAGTTTTTACACCTTCCGAAACCATTGGTTGATCGCTTACTAATAACAATGAACCCGATGGAATTTTATTGGCGAATGCGGTAATAAATATTGTTGCAGTTTCCATGTCAATTGCCATTGCTCTTATTTTTTGCAGGTATTTTTTAAAAACATCATCGTGTTCCCAAACCCGACGGTTGGTGCTGTAAACAGTTCCGGTCCAGTAGTCCTGTTTATTATCGCGAATAGAAGTACTTATTGCCTTCTGTAATTCAAATGCCGGAAGCGCAGGCACTTCAACCGGAAAATAATCATTTGAAGTTCCTTCGCCTCTTATTGCAGCAATGGGAAGAATTAAATCACCGAGTTTATTTTTCTTTTTCAGTCCACCACATTTCCCTAAAAACAAAACTGCTTTTGGTTGTACTGCACTAAGTAAATCCATTATGGTTGCAGCATTCGGACTTCCCATTCCAATATTGATAATCGTAATACCTTCGGCGGTTGCGTTTTGCATGGCGCGGTCTTTCCCGTTCACTTCCACTTTATTCCACTTGGCAAACAGCTCAACATAATTACTAAAGTTGGTCAGCAGAATATACTTGCTGAATTCACTTAACTCCAAGCCTGTATATCGCGGGAGCCAATTGTCAACTATTTCTTTTTTTGTTTTCATTTATAAAATTTCAATGGCTAAAAGTAATGAATACAATGATTAAAAATTGTTGCTTGCTTATGTATGCTTAGCTTCGCCGCATGATGAAACCTTTGCAGTTAAAATTTAAGGAATATACTTTTCGTTTTCGGAAACGCTCAGGCAAGGATGAAGTGTTTGATACTTTACGAAAAAAATTTGTTGCATTAACTCCTGAAGAAAAAGTTCGGCAGCAATTACTCAACTACCTCATAGCTGATTTGCAATATCCAAAGGGATTAATAGGAGTGGAGAAAGGATTAAATGTAAATGGAAATCCACGCCGAATGGATATTGTGGTGTACGACAGAGGAGGTTCAGCATTTATGATATTGGAATGCAAATCGCCAAGTGTAAAAATTACACAGGAAGTTTTTGATCAGGCGGCCATGTATAATCTCACTTTAAAAGTTCCGTACCTGGTAGTAAGCAACGGCGATGAAACTTATTGCTGTAAAATTTATTGGGAAGATAAAGAGTTTGAATTTCTCAGTGAGTTTCCGAAAGTGAATTAAAAAAAAACCACTCCGATTTATCGGAGTGGTTTTTAATATTTCAACTGCAGTAGGATTAATCAACTTTAGTTAAGTTAATTGTTTGATCAATTACATAAGTGATTCCGCCTAATTGATAAGTTGTTTGATAAGTCCATTTTTCTGATTTCGATTTCAATTCTGATACATTATATACAACAGAACTCAAAGCGCCTTGCTGTGTAAAGGTGATGGTTTTGTTTTCTTTACTGTAAACCCAGGTAAAAGTTGATATTGTACCGGCTTCATTTATTGAGCCCGTTCCATCGTCTTTAAATGTGAATGCAAAATTTGCTGGTTGTGTACTTGATGCACCTCCAACAGTTATGATTGTAACTGAAGCTCCGTTCCAAATGCCATCTTTTTTCGGAAGAATCTTATTCGGTGATTTGGAGCAACCTGAAAAAAGAAGAGTGATAGAAAAAGCAATGAATACTGAATTTAGAAAATTTTTTTTCATGGGTCTGTTTTTTTTAGAATGCGAAAATAATATTCTGCCATTAATTATTTGGGTTGAACCAAAATGAATTTTTATGGAAAGGAAAATATCAGAGTAATCAACTGAAATAATTTTATTCAGCAACACGAAATAAAGACTGGATTATTTATTTTCGCCAAGTGCAAAAACAATTATCAATTCCGGAGGCTGGCTGTTTTCTTTTATCAGAACCGTACATGGCTGATGATAATTTTCGTTCATCCGTTTTATTTTTATGTGAACACAATGAGAACGGAACCTTTGGATTTGTGTTGAACCGGCCATTGGATTTAACTATTAATCAGGCGGTGCAGGATTTTCCGGAATTAAAAGCGCAATTGTTTTTAGGAGGTCCTGTGCAAAACGACACGCTACACTTTTTACATTGCCGCGGCGATTTAATTGAAGATAGTATTGAGGTGATAAATGGTGTTTTTTGGGGCGGCGATTTTGAGCAGCTAAAAGTATTGCTCGACACCAAGCAGATAAAAGAAAATGAAGTAAAATTTTTTCTTGGCTACAGTGGCTGGGATGAAGGACAATTGGATTTGGAGTGTAATGAGAAAGCCTGGATTATTGTTGAGGCAAGCAGCGATTATATTTTTTCTTCAGAAGCCGGTAATATGTGGAGAGCAGTATTAAAAAATATGGGAGAAAAATTTAAATTATTATCCAACCTGCCAGATGATCCATCATTGAATTAAGAATGTTATTAGTTATTGATTTCTTGTTATAAGTAATACGATTGAGCAAAGCTGAAATACATTTTTACATCGACTATTAAATAAATCTTTGATTTACTTTGACTTTTAATTTCATTTAAAAAAATAAAATTTCTGTTCATGAAAAACTTGATGTTACGCGAAGATGCGTTAAAGGGTAAGGTAATTGTTGTGACAGGAGGTGGAACTGGGTTAGGAAAAAGCATAAGTGAGATGCTTTCGCAACTTGGTGCTTCAGTAGTTATCACCAGCAGAAAAAAAGAAGTACTTGAAAAAACTGCGAATGATATTTCAGTTCTTTCAGGAAACAAAGTTTTGCCGATAGTGTGCGATGTGCGCAAGTATGAGGAGGTTGAAAATATGTTGCAAAAAACAGTATCGGAGTTTGGGAAAGTGACCACCTTGTTAAACAATGCTGCTGGAAATTTTATCAGCCCTACAGAAAGGTTATCAGCCAAAGCGTTTGATACTGTAGTTGATATTGTTTTGAAAGGAACTTATAACTGTTCGTTGGCTTTTGGAAAATACTGGATTGAAAATAAATGTGAGGGCAACATGCTGAACATTGTAACCACTTATGCATTTACAGGTTCCGGTTTTGTAGTTCCATCAGCGTGTGCAAAAGCGGGTGTAATGGCTCTCACACGATCACTTGCAGCAGAATGGGCAAAGTATAATATCAGAAGCAATGCCATTGCGCCTGGGCCTTTTCCTACAGAAGGTGCATGGACCAGATTGTTTCCCGAGCCACTACAAAAAATTATTGATCCAATGCAGCGATTACCCTTGAAGAGAGTTGGCAATCATGAAGAACTTGCCAACCTTGCTTCGTATTTAATTTCTGATTTCTCAGGATATATAAATGGTGAGGTGGTGGTGATTGATGGCGGCGAATGGCTATACAACGCAGGGCAGTTCACTCACTTTAATATAATACCAAAGGAGGCGTGGGATATGTGGGAGCAAATGCGGAAAGAAAAAAGCTAAAAATATATTCTATTTTTTTTCCTTAACAAATATGGCATCGCCATGAGTAAAACTTCCATCAATTAAACTCTGGAAAGTATTTTCAATTCCTGCGAAATTGAATTTGTATTTTTTTAATATCAGAATTAAATCAGTTACCAAAACAGCATCTTTATATAATTCTACAAAATTTACTTCGCTGTAAATTACATCCACCATTTCCAGTGTTTTTGTTGAACCTTCCAACACTAATTTTTCAGCTCCCTGTACATCCAATTTCATCATCACAGCAGATTCAATGTTCAATTCCGTCAGAAAATTGTCGAGCAAATCGCATTTTACTTTAATCAAATGATTTTTTGCCGAAGATGGAAAATTGATTTTATGAACTTCTTCCATTTGCAGCAACGAACTTGAACCTTCATTGGATGAAACATAAAAATCAACTTCACCTTTATAATTTGATAAGGCTACATTAAATGTTTTCAACTTTTTATCAGAAACAAGTTTTTCGTTCAATCTTTTAAATGGGTCCGGCATTGCTTCAAAAGCGTAAATCATAGCATCAGGAAATACGGCCCGATACCGTCTGATAAAACCACCGTCATTGGCACCAATATCCAAAATTGTTTTTATGTTTTTATTCTTAAGCCAATCATATTTTACCAATTCCAATGATTCCTGATAAGTATTAATGGGTAAAAATGTTTTACCTGATAGCCGGATTATTTTTTTAAAAGCGTTTTTAATAGCTTGTTTCATTGTATGTTTTATGAAATGGTTTTGACTATTTATTTTCCGGAAAACAAGGCGTTTCTTTTTTCAATAAATGCGTTCATGCCTTCCTTCTGATCTTCTGATGCAAAGCACAAATAAAAATTTTTCCGCTCAAAAATTAATCCCTCATCCAATGAAGTATTGAATGCAGCAAGTACAGCTTCTTTTGCTAGTTTTATTGCAATGGGCGATTTATCGGCAATTTGTTTTGCCAATGAAAACGCTTCTTTCAAATACATTTCGTTCGGCACTACTTTATTTATTAAACCGGCTCGCAAAGCTTCATCAGCAGTAATAAATTTTCCGGCTAGCACCATTTCCATGGCGAGCGCTTTTCCAACAGCGCGCGTTAATCGTTGTGTTCCCCCGGCACCGGGCATCACACCGATTTTGATTTCGGGCTGACCTATTCGTGCTGACTCAGCGGCAACAATCATATCGCAATGCATCATTAATTCACAACCACCTCCCAACGCAAAACCTGAAACGGCTGCAATAATTGGCTTCTTCGTTTTTTTTATCTGGTCCCAGGTACTGAACTGATCAATGTTCATCATATCAATGGCTGTTTTACCAGCCATCTGTTTTATATCAGCACCGGCAGCAAAAGCTTTTTCGTTTCCGGTGATGATAATGGCGCGCACTTCATCGTTGGAATCTAATTCTTTTAAAGCATCGCGCAATTCGCCCATGAGTTGCAGGTTCAACGCATTTAATTCTTTCGGTCGATTGAGTTGAATGAGCGCAACCTGTTTTTCGGCCTGCGGATTTACAATGATGAATTCGAATGACATTTTACATTTTTATTAAAGTGAGAGTAAAGCGAGCATGACGCCGAATGAAATAGCCAGAATTTTTTTAAAAGTAAAAGCATGCTTACCACTTTCCGATTCAAATAAAATGGTTGTTGAAACATGCAAAAGTGAACCCGCAACAACTGCAAGCAAGAGCGGATAATAACTACTGTTATTTTCCTGAATGAATGAAGAAACAACTGAACCAAATGGCGCAATTAATGAAAACAACAAAACGATAATAAATGTTTTGTTTCTAGAGAATTTTGAAAAAAGAAAAATACTTGCCAGGGCGAAACCCTCCGGAACTTTGTGTAATGCAATGCCATAAAGCAGCGAAGAATGCTGGTGATCGTCGCTATGCATATGTGTAGCTGGTATTCCATCAAAAAATGAATGAACACTTAACCCAATAAAAAGTGAAATTAAAAATGAATTGCTTTCACTGTGATGATGAAAGTGACCATGTTCAATTCCGCGAGTTGCCTGTTCAAGTATTACCTGAATAAAAAAACCAATCAGCATAAAAATTCCGGCTGTTATTCCCTGACTTTGATAAATTTCAGGAAGCAGATGTAACAACATCACACTGAATAAAAATGCGCCGCTGAAAGCAAGCACAAGTTTAAAATAAGCATCGTCGTTTCGCTTGATGAATAACGCAACGATAGCGCCTATGATTGGGGCGATAAACAAAATAAATATTTCGAACAGATGATTCATTTCAGATGCGAAGATGATTTCTTTAACCAATAATTAACTATGTATGCTGCAAATGTTGCAGGAATTATTCCAACCACCGAACCAGCAACAATATCAGCAGGATAATGATAGGCAACATATACCTGAGCAAAACAAATAAGTGTGGCCCAGCAAAGCAGAACCGGAAACAACCAGTTTATTTTTTCTTTGAATATTATGCCAATAAAAACGGCAAGGGCATAATGATTTGCAGCATGCGATGAAACAAAACTGAAACCTGAACCAAATGAAATTACTTGATGAATGTGTGAAATCAAATCAGGATTATGAAACGGACGCAAGCGATGAAACATTGGTTTTAAAATTCCACTACTGATGAAATCAGCAATACCAACAACTGCAAAAGCTGAAAGGATAACTAACCAACTTTTTTTTCTGAAATAATAAATCATCAATAAAATGAATACTATATAAATGGGAATCCAGAAATATTTATTGCGAATCCATGGCATTATGAAATCAAAAAACGAATTGCTCATTCCATTGTGAATGAGCAGAAATAATTTTTTATCCAATTCAATCAACCAATCAATCATTTTTTTTTCTTGCTATGATTATTAATCGTTCTGAATTTTCATCGAATGGATTTAACTGGTAATCGCCATAAAGATTTTCAGTTACCAATCCGAATGGTGAATAAAATTGTTCGAAATCTTTTAACTCTAATAATTGAACCCGCTCTTCAAAATTATATTTAAAGTTTCCATCTTTTACTATAATTGATTTTACTACAAAATTATTTTCGATTTTCCGTTCAATAAAAAATTCAATATTTTCAAAAGCTGTAAAATCTGATGATTTTAAATTTTTCCGCAGCGAATTATCATTAAAAAAATCTATCACTAAAACTCCACCTTGCTTTAATGACTGCGCTAATGATTGCATAGCTCTTCTGTTTTCCTCTTCTGATTCAAAATAACCAAAGCTTGTAAACAGATTCATGACTAAATCAAATTCATTTGAATTAAGTTGATTTCGCATGTCGTACTCAAAAAAATGAAGGTTGGGCAGAGTATTCAGTAAGGCCTCCGAAATATTCCGTTCCGATAAGTCTGTGCCAGTTACATCGTAGCCCATTTCAGCCATCACTAATGCGTGCCGGCCATTGCCACAAGGCATATCTAAAATTTTAGCACCTTTTTCTAAATGAATTTCTTCAAGTAATTTTTTTATAAAAGCAGCCGCTTCTGTTTCATCGCGATGACGATACAATAATTTATAGTAGGGCGAATCGAACCAGCTTTCAAACCACTCTTGTTTCATACCAAATTTAAGTGGACAAAAGTATAAAGGCGATCTGTTAATTCTAACCGCGTCAATTATGTTTGCCGGAATAAAATAATTTTTCACTTTAATCGTATTCTTCAAACATGAATAAATTTCTTTTCGCTTTGTTAATTTTTCCGTTAAATCTTTTTGCGCAATCCGGAATTATAAAAGGCAAAATATTTAACAATACTTCCAATCAGCCAATTGAATTTGCAACTGTAGCAATTTCAGGCACTACTAATGGAATTCAAACCGATGAGAATGGAAATTACGAATTGAAAAATCTAGCGCCCGGCCTTTATAACTTAGAAATAAGTTATGTAGGTTTTAAAAAGAAATCTGTTCTGGAAATTCAAGTGACCAATGCGAAACCTGCTGTAGTTGATGTTGGTTTAGAGGAAACTGTGAACGAACTGAATGAAGTGGTGGTGCTAGGAAGCTCGTATAATAAATCAGAAGAGAGCCCGGTTTCGTTGCGAACAATTGGAGTAAATGAAATTCAACGAAACCCCGGTGGTAATCGTGATATCAGTAAAGTGATTCAGTCGTTTCCAGGTGTGTCTTATACTGTAAGTTTCAGAAATGATATAATTATAAGAGGTGGAGCACCAAATGAAAATCGTTTTTATCTGGATGGTGTAGAGGTTCCGAACATCAATCATTTTGCCACGCAAGGTTCGTCGGGCGGTCCGGTTGGAATGATAAATGTTGATTTTATTAAAGAGGTTGAATTTTATTCGGGTGCTTTTTCGGCCAATCGTGGAAACACTTTGAGTTCGGTTTTTAATTTCACTCAAAAGGATGGACGAAGCGACCATCTTGGATTTACTGCCACTGTTGGTTCAAGTGATATTGGTTTAACATTGGAAGGACCAATAACAAAGAAGTCAACTTTTTTACTGTCAGTTCGACGGTCGTACCTGCAGTTTTTATTTAAGACTTTGGGATTACCGTTTCTTCCCACCTACAATGATTTTCAATATAAGCAACGGATTAAACTGAATACAAAAAATGAAATCACATTAATCGGGTTAGGTGCCATTGATAATTTTGCCTTGAATCTTTCTGCTGATTCTACTCCCGAACAGAAATATATTTTAGGATACCTGCCAACGAATGAACAATGGAGTTACACAGGTGGAATTGTCTATAAACATTTTTCCAACAACAGTTATCAAACCATTGTTGCCAGCCGAAATCATTTGAAAAACACGGCAACAAAATATTTTAATAACGACGAGTCTCAGTTCCTGATTTTAAAATATTCATCAGAAGAAATTGAAAATAAATTGCGATTGGAAAATACTTACAACCATAATGGGTTGAAAATAAATTATGGTGCAGGTTATGAATTTGTTCAGTACAAAAACAAAACTTTCAATCGGATTTCTACACCATTTGGATTACAGTTGATTGATTTTAATTCAGATTTGGCGTTCAGTAAATTCTCGATATTCACTCAGGCAACAAAAGGATTTTCGGGTGAGCGGTTTATTGTTTCACTTGGAGCACGAACAGATATTAATGATTATTCGAATGAGATGAATAATCCAGTGAAGCAAATTTCACCGAGAGTTTCATTCACTTATAATCTTTCAGAAAAAATTTCATTGAACTTTAATTCTGGAATTTATTATCAGATACCGGCATATACTGTGCTTGGTTATCGAGATTCAGCAAATACTTTGGTGAATAAACAAAACCGCATAAAATATATTTCGTGCAAGCACCTTGTTATTGGTACTGAATATAATACCAAAACAAACACTCGATTTGCAATTGAAGGATTTTATAAATTATATGGCAATTATCCTTTTCTCACCAGCGATTCTGTTTCGCTTGCAAATATGGGAGGCGATTTTGGTGTGGTTGGAAATGAACCTGCCCTTTCTTCTTCGAAAGGAAAAAGTTATGGAGTGGAATTATTAATCCAACAAAAATATTTTAAAGGGTTTTATGGATTGTTGGCCGTAACACTATACAGAAGTTTGTTTGACGACCGAAATAAAAAACTCATTCCATCATCATGGGACAATCAAATTGTGATTGCAATTACTGCCGGAAAAAAAATTGGCAAGACATGGGAAATAGGAGCGAAGTGGCGCTACAGTGGAGGAGCACCATTCACACCTTACGATGTTTCGCGTAGTTCGTTGATTACTGTTTGGGATATTACAGGAAGAGGATTGCTGGATTTTTCACAGCTGAACAGTCAGCGGATAAAATCATTTCATCAGTTAGATTTCAGAATTGATAAAAAATTCTTCTTCAAAAAACTTAACCTGAACACATACATTGATATTCAGAATGCCTACAATTTCAAAGCTGAATTGCAACCCTACTTGGATGTTGCCAGAGATGGATCAGGCAATCCGCTAATCAATCAAAATGATATGCTTCGTTACAATACCTACTTTGTAAAAAATCAAACCGGAACACTTCTTCCAAGCATTGGTATTGTGTTGGAATTCTGATTCAATAATGAAATTTCAAATCCTGTTTTAATTCCTTATTCAAACTCAATAACACCGGACAAGTTTTGGCTGTATGTTCCAGAATATCTTTTTCTTTTTGCGAATAATTATTTGATGGAAAATAAAAATCCAAGTGCACTTCCGAAATTTTTCGTGGATTGCTGGTCATCACTTTTAACACAGTAACTTTTGTTCCATCTAATAAAATATTATGCGTTCTTGCAGCAATTCCCATCACTGTTAAAGCGCAACTTCCGCAAGCAGCCGCCACAATATCGGTTGGTGAAAATGCTTGGCCTTTTCCATGATTATCAATTGGTGCATCAGTTATAACCAGTTCGCCTGAGTTCAAGTGTTTCATTTCGCAACGCAATTCTCCCTTGTAAACAATTTCTGTTGTCATGTTTATTCTATTTTAATGCATCATTTTTAAAGCGAATCAAAAGTATTAATATTGAGCTGTGAAAAAAGCGTTTACAATTACTTTGATTTTGTTTGCCCTACAAAGTGCTACTGGTCAAACACCAAGTAATAACATGTTGTACGAAAATTTTTGGTCAGCTGGATTAAATATTACAAATAGCGGATATAATTTTAATTATACGCGTGGCATAATTCCAAACGCTAAAACTTATAAATTTTATGAAATTGAGTTTGCCTCCATTCATCATCCAAAGGAATATAAACAAACACGGGAAAATTTATTTCAGCCCACAAATGTTCCGAACCCTAAACCATTTGTTTATGGGAAACAATATTCATTTTTTAATTTAAATGTTTCGTATGGTATTTATAAAGAATTGGGTCGGAGAGCAGAGCGATCAGGGGTTAGTGTTGGGATGAAAGCAGCAGGAGGAATTTCGCTTGGAATATTAAAACCATATTACCTGGTTTTGATTTATCCTATTGATAATTCATCAGGGTATCTTGAGTATGAAAAATATTCCGATGCTAATAAAAATTATTTTTTAGATATCAATTCAATTTATGGAGGAGGAAATTTTACTCAGGGAATTACCGAAATAAAATTTATACCCGGAGTACATTCTAAATTAGGTTTTCAATTTGACTATGCAGTTTATGATGAATATATTAAAGCCATTGAAGCAGGTGTATTTCTAAATGTGTATTATAAGAACACACAAATAATGCTTATTGAAAAAAGGCAGCAATTTTACCCTGGAATTTATGTTGGGTTTGAATTTGGAAAAAAGTCGTGAGTAAAGAAATGAGTGAAACTGCCGAAGCAAAACCTGAAGAGAGAAGGAGAAAACCTGAATGGTTGCGCGTGAAACTTCCAACGGGAGAAGGATATCGCCATGTACGCGGATTGGTAGATCAATACAAACTTCATACAATTTGTGAAAGTGGAAATTGCCCCAACATGGGCGAGTGCTGGGGAGCTGGTACTGCCACATTTATGATTCTTGGGAATGTATGTACCCGAAGTTGCGGATTTTGTGCCGTGTTAACCGGCATGCCAACTGAATTGGATTGGGATGAACCACGAAGAGTGGCAGAAGCAATAAAATTAATGAAAGTAAAACATGCAGTTCTCACATCTGTCAATCGCGATGAGATGAAGGATGGAGGAGCAGCAATTTGGGCAGCCACTGTAAATGCTGTCAGGGAAATCAGCGTTGGCACAACAATGGAGACACTCATTCCTGATTTTAAAGGAAGCGTTGAGAGTGTTGAAAAAATAATTGATGTGGCACCTGAAGTTGTTTCGCATAATATGGAAACAATTAAAAGATTGTACAAGCAGGTTCGTCCACAAGCAAAGTACGAACGATCATTGAAAGTGATAAATCAATTGAAGCAGGGAGGAATGAGAACCAAATCAGGAATCATGGTTGGGCTGGGTGAACAAAAAGAAGAAGTGCTTCAGGTAATGGATGATTTAGTTGAAAATGGTTGCGATGTGATGACAATAGGTCAATACCTTCAGCCAACAAAAAATCATCTGGAAGTAAAAGAATGGATTCACCCCGATGTTTTTTCATGCTATCATGATGAGGGAATGAAAAAAGGATTTCAAATTGTTGAAAGCGGGCCTTTAGTTCGTTCATCTTATCATGCTGAAAAACATTTAAAATAAAAACTTGCAGTTGTCAGATAAAGTCACATTTTTGTCAAATTGTTAAAACTAAAATTGAAAAGCAGTTTTCATTTTTAATTTTAATCCCATAATAATAAAATTACAAAATCATGAATAAGAAAGTAAAACACTTTGCCCTCGCTTTTTCAGTTGTAACTATTGCAATTGGTAGCTTTTTTAATATGCCGAATTACGAAAAGAAAAATTCGACAAATAGTCATGTTACTAAAGTAGCCAGTAAAGAAAAGAAAGAATTTGGCGCCGCTGCAAAGTGGTGGAATAGTATCCGTGCGAACCAGGTAACTAATACAATTAACATAAATGATGTACTCGATGCGCGTAATGAAGCGAATGAAATGTTAGCTAATAAAAATCGTGCACTTGGTTTGCAATGGGAAGATTTAGGCCCTGATAATGTTGGAGGTCGTGCAAGGGCATTAATATTTGATAACGCAAACCCAAATCATGTAATAGCCGGCGGAGTGAGCGGCGGATTATGGGAATCACAAAACCTTGGCCAATCATGGACTCGCATTAATGGATTTAACGACGCATCGATTTGGACAAACCAAAATATATCATGTATTACACAAGCTGTTAATGGTGATATTTATGTTGGTACCGGAGAATATTTTGGTTTTTTTGAAACATCAGTAGTTGGAGGAGGCACTGGTTTTCCGGGCGACGGGATATGGAAATCTACTGATAATGGCGCATCATGGACACATGTTAAATCATCAGGTTCAACTAATCCTTCAATTTCAGCAGCATGGGCTTTTGTAACAAGTATACAGGCGGGTGGATCAGTTTATCCTAATCGGGTATATGCAACAATAAAGGGTGGTGGTTCAACATCCGGTTTAGTATATTCAGAAGACGGAGGTACAAACTGGTTAAATTGTACAGGTACAGGAATAGCCGGTGTTGGAAAATCAGTAGCAGTTGCTTCTAATGGATATGTTTATACAATTGTTGCAAGCAAGTATATGAGGTCGTCAAATGGTATAGCTTTCGACAACACAGGTGTTACAGGATTACCAACAGGCACAAGCAGAATGGCTGTAGCTGTTGCGCCAAGCGATCCAAATTATGTTTATGTTATTGCAACTCACAGTACAAGTACAGGTGATTTATTAAAAGGAGTTTATAAATCAACCGACGGTGGTTTAACTTTTGTTCAGGTAGGTCCAACACAAACTGATAATAACAGTGTTAACTGGAGCCCCGTTACACAAGGTACCTATGCACTGGCAATTGGAATTTCACCCGCCGATCCAAATGTGGTTTTCATTGGGGGATTAGATTGTTACAAATATGATTTACAAACAAATGGCAGTTACGGATGGAAAAAAATTAGTAAATGGAATTATGCTCCTTGGTCTTCTTTATATACCCATGCTGATATTCATTCATTTATTTTTCATCCAACAAATCCAGAATTAATGTTTGTTGGTTCTGATGGTGGTTTTAGTTTAACAACAAACTCATCAGCCGTTCAGCCTTATTTCGGTACTCGGAATTTAGGGTTTAACACCGTTCAATTTTATTCATGTGATGTGCGCGAAAACAGCGGCATATTTGTAGGTGGTTCACAAGACAATGGAAATTTCAGAGTGGATTTCACCGGAAATACAACAAGAACAGGCGTAGAAATAAAAGGAGGCGATGGCGGTGATGTGCAGGTAAGTAAGATGAATCCTAATGCAATTTTTGCTGAATATGTTAATGGGTCAGTAGAGAGGACATTAAATAACGGGCAATCATTCGCTGGATTTTTTGATACACATATTGATAATTTACCAACGAATAACACAGATGGAGAACCAGATGATGGAGCAGCTTTTATTGCTCCCTTCTTACTTTATGAAAATGTGGCAATGGCGGCTGATTTAAATAAATACAGTAAATTTTTTCTTGGTACTTATAATGGTGTTTGGATGACACAACAGGCAATGAATTTTTCTGTTGTTCCTGCTTGGTTTAAAATTAGTAGTGGTATAGGTGGCGTTGTAATTTCTCTTGCAATAACACCTGATGGCAAATCACTTTTTGCCGGAACTGAAGGTGGAAATTTGTATAGAATTGATGGGTTAGATACTACATTCACTCGTGATTCTTTGGATGTAGTAATTCCAAATGGTGTAACCACTACACTTATTGAAAGTTTCGCAGGCAGATTTATTACCGGCATTTCAGTGGATAAAAACAATGGAGACCATGTAGTTGTAACATTGGGCAATTATAGCAATACTGCTTATGTTTATGAATCAACTGACGCGATAACAACAGCAACATTTACAAGTATCACAGGTAATTTACCTAAGATGCCGGTTTATTGTTCGGCCATTGATCCGGTAGATGCAAATACAATTGTTATTGGAACTGAATTAGGAATATGGGCTACCGAAAACGGTGGATCAACCTGGGTAGAAGAAAATAATACGATGGCAAGAGTTCCGGTGACAAAGCTTCGTCAGGTTCCGGTTGGAAACTATTTAAATGTTCTTTACGCAAGTACCTATGGTAATGGAGTTTGGAGGTCGTTTACTAATTCTGCAGTTTCAACTCATGAACCAAGTAACAACACCTCATCAGATTTAAAAATCTTCCCAAATCCTGCTACTGATGAATTTAGTTTCATTTCTCAACTTTCATGGGGTAGCACGAGCGTTCAAGCAAATTTACTTGACATGAAAGGGCGAATTGTAAAATCAGAAAACTACGGGAAATTGCCTGTTGGCATTTATTCACTTAAAATGAATGTTAAAGATGTGGTTTCAGGAAATTATATTTTGCAAGTTATTTCAGGAAGCAGTCAATCAGTTTCTAAAATAATTGTTGCGCATTAAAACAGTAAAAATTTTCAAATTCCCTTTTCTGAATTTTAGAAAAGGGAATTTTTTATTAAACAATGTTGAAAAGAAAGAGTAATAACTATTGAAAATAAAATTAGAATAACTAAAGTCAAAAACTACTTTTATATTTCGAAAAATGAGAACCGCAACAATATCAAAAATTGCAAATATTAAATTCATACTAATTCTTGCTGTTTTATCGATAGTAGGAGCGGGTAAGTCATATTCGCAATGTGCGGTTTTAGAAACCTTTACATCTAATCCATTGCCCGTTGCTGGAAATGCATATCCGGTTGATTCAACAATAACTTTTTGCTATTCGTTAAATGGTTTTTTTCAGAACGGAAGTAATTGGGTGGATGGATTTATAATAACTTTAGGTAATGGTTGGGATGCTTCTTCACTTACCCCAATACTAACACCCAATTCATGTTCAGCATTTGGATATTGGGATTTTTATCAAAGTGTAACAAGTACTGCCACCGGATTAACATTTGGTCCCGGATTTTATTTCGACTCATATGACGCATTTGGATTTTTCGATACAGTACCCGGCAATGATCTTGGCGATTTTACAGTTACCGGCACATGTCAATGGGATTTATGTTTTTCTGTAAAAGTAAATCCAACTTGTGCAAACTCAGATTTATCAGTATTTGTAACTGCAGCTGGTGATGGCATGGTGGGTAGTTGGGTTTTTAATGATTGCCCGGGCATTCCATTTCAATTAAGTAATGCAACTTGCATAGCATATTGTACTGGTTTCGAAGTAAATGTTTCTGGTACTAATCCAAATTGCCTTGCTAATAACGGCAGTATTACTTCAACAGTTACCGCTGGAACATTGCCATTTAATTATCAATGGAGTTCCGGAGCTTTAACTCCGGCAATAAATAATTTATTACCCGGATTATATGTAATTACAGTTACAGACGCAAATTTTTGTGAAACAACGGATTCAATAAATTTGGTACTACCGTCTTCATTTACGCTAGCCGATTCAATATTTAATGCCTCTTGTTTAAGTTATTGTAATGGCACTATTTCAATTTCTACAATTGGCGGTGCATCACCTTTTACTTATCAATGGAGCGGAGGGTTACCTACTATGCCTGATCAAATAAATTTATGCGCAGGCATTTATTATGTAACCGTTACTGACGCAAATTTTTGTACAGTTTCAAGTTCTTATATTGTAACTGAACCTGCCGGAATGAACATCAGTATGATTTCCAACATTACCACATGTATGGGCGGATGCGATGGCGGCTTAACTGCACAAGTAACTTTAGGTACTTCACCATATAATTTATTGTGGTTTAATAATTCAACTTCAACATCAATAGCCGGATTGTGTGCAGGCAGTTATAATATTTCTGTAACAGATGCTAACGGCTGTACATTGCTTGGTACCGGCACAGTAAATCAACCACAGGGCATAATAGTTACTACCTATCCGCGCGATGTTAGTTGCAAGGGGTTTTCTGATGGATGGATAACCTTTACACACCAAAATGCAACACTTCCCATAAATTCAATATGGATGCCGGGAGCATTTCCATTTGATACGATTAAAAATTTAGTACCCGGAAATTATAATGTTACAATAACTGACATAAATGGTTGCACAGGAAATTCAAGCGCTACGGTTGGAGAACCAACTCTTTTAGCGGTAACAGTTGTTACCACTAATACATCGTGCCCATTATCAGCTGATGGGGAGGCGATGGCTTTGCCATCAGGAGGCATTCCGCAGTATAATTACATTTGGGTAAATGCTAGTGGCCAAACAACAGCCTTGGCTTCAAATCTTGTAGTTGGTGATTATGATGTATTAATTACAGATGCAAATGGATGCACAGCTACAGCCGGAAGTACGGTTTTTGCCAATGATTTATTTTATGTTAATGCTTATGGCGACACTACCATCATAAATGAGAACAGCACTATAATTGGTGTTAATGTGTTTCAAAATGGAAATTATTCTTATTCATGGATTCCCGATGAATTTATAGAATATCCTAATTTCAGTACCGCTTTAGTTAGTCCAACGGTAACAACCACTTTTACAATTACGGTAGTAGAAGCTGGTAGTGGTTGTACTAATATCGATAGCTTAGTAGTAAATGTATTGCCAACTACTTATATTTTTATTCCAAATGCCTTTAGCCCAAATGGGGATGGATTTAATGATTTATTTGAATTAATAAAAGGGGAAGTTGTATCACTTCAGGATGTGCAGATATTAAACAGATGGGGACAAATTGTTTATCGTCAACCTTATTTGAACTGGGATGGAAATAATTTAGATGGCAAACCCTGTTCATTGGGTGTTTATGCTTTTGTTATTGTTTATAAAATTGCAGGCGATAATAATTTATATAGGAGGGAAGGAAATGTTACTTTGCTTCGATAACAAATATTTATTTCGGTTCCGTTTTTTTCTTTCCCCATTTTATTGTCAACCAAAGTCTTTCATGTAAGTAGTACAAACCAATTTTTGTAAAAACTTCAGCAAATCCTATAGTAAATGCTTTGGCAAAATTTTGGGTAACAAAAAATGAAATGATGATAGTATCGAGAGTTCCGAAGAATCTCCAGCTGATTCCTTTTACTAAACTTCGCCAATGTTTATCAATAAAATGTGGCGGATTATTATCGACCGATTTTGTATTGATGTTTAGTTTGATTTGGCCAATATGAAAAACGAGCCATATTCTTTCATGGAAATAATACAAAACAATTTTAGTGAACAATTCAATGAAACCAATTTTTAATGCAGTATTCACATTTCCGGTAAATAGCCAGGCAAGAAATATGGTATCCGCTGTTCCGATTATGCGCCAGGTTATTCCTTTAATGACACTTCTTAAATGAGATTCTTTCATGGTGCAAAGTAAAACGATATTGTCTATTAGTTTAATAGAATTTACTAAAATTTACAAAAGACTTTATATTCAGATAATTATTTCTTCATAGCGTCTGCCAGCGTGGTTCCATCTAATATTTTAACGGTTGAATCATATACTTTTTTCCATATTTTTCTGATTTCGCAGGTTTTTTCATCCTTGCATTCATCGCATTTTCGGTAGGCGGTTTTGCTAACACAACTGATTGAGGCTATTGGGCCATCAAGTATTCTAACAATTTGTCCAATCGTAATTTTATCAACTGATTTACCCATACTGTAACCACCTCCAGCCCCTAATTTGCTATGCAGAATACCATGTTTCCGTAATTCGAGTAAAATAATTTCCAGAAATTTTTTAGGAATTTTTTCATGTGCAGCCAATTCAGCAATTTGTACAGGGCCATTTTTTTTTCTTTCTACTTTAGCCAGGTAAATGGTAGCCTGCAACCCGTATTTTGCTTTTTTTGAAAGCATAAGTTTTAACTTTTTTTATAGTTACAAATGAATGACTTCACCATAAGCTGCAGCGGTAGCTTCCATAATTGCTTCGCTCATTGTTGGGTGCGGATGTACTGATTTTATTATTTCGTGACCAGTTGTTTCTAATTTTCTTGCAACAACAACTTCAGCTATCATTTCTGTAACATTTGCACCAATCATGTGAGCGCCTAACCACTCACCATATTTTGCATCGAAAATAACTTTGATGAAACCTTCTTTTGTTCCTGCTGCGCTTGCTTTTCCTGATGCAGAGAATGGAAATTTTCCAACTTTTATCTGATACCCTGCATCCTTTGCTGCTTTTTCCGTTAAGCCTACTGATGCAATTTCAGGCTGACAGTAAGTGCATCCCGGAATATTATTATAATCAAGCGCGTGCGGTTTTTTTCCGGCAATATTTTCAACGCATATTATTCCTTCGGCCGATGCAACATGCGCTAACGAAGGACCTTTTACAATATCACCAATTGCATAATATCCTTTCATATTTGTTTGGTAAAAATCATCGACTACAACTTTGCCTTTTTCAGTTTTAATTCCACATGCTTCTAATCCAATGCTTTCAATATTAGTGGAAATTCCAACTGCTGATAGTACAATATCACATTCAACTACTTCAATTCCTTTTGCTGATTTAATAGTGACTTTGCAACCTGTTCCAGTTGTGTCAACTTTTTCAACCGAGGCATTGGTCATTATATTGATTCCTTTCTTTTTATAAATTTTTTCTAATTCCTTAGAAATATCTTCATCTTCTATTGGAACAATGTTTGGCAGAAATTCCACTACAGTAACTTTTGTTCCGATAGAATTATAGAAATACGCGAATTCAATTCCAATGGCGCCGGCACCAACTACTACCATTGATTTGGGTTGCGACGGTAAATTCATAGCTTCGCGATACCCGATAATTTTTTTTCCATCCTGTTTCAGGTTCGGAAGTTCTTTTGATCGTCCGCCTGTTGCGATGATGATATTCTTAGCAGTGTATTCCGTTTTTTTTCCGGTTGAATCTGTCACTTCAACTTTATTTCCAGGCATTGCTTTTCCTGTTCCGTTAATGACTTCAATTTTATTTTTCTTCATTAAAAACTGAACCCCTTTACTCATTCCAGTAGCCACATCACGACTTCTTTTTATAATGGAATTAAAATCAGCATTTGAATTTCCTACAGTTATTCCGTAATCAGATGCATGTTGTATGTATTCAAAAACCTGCGCACTTTTTAATAATGCTTTTGTCGGGATACAGCCCCAGTTTAAACAAATACCACCCAGATTTTCTTTTTCAATTATGGCAGTTTTTAATCCAAGTTGTGATGCACGAATCGTTGCAACATATCCGCCAGGGCCGCTTCCAATTACTATCAAATCAAAGTTCATTTATTCTATAGATTTAAATCCGGGCGAAAGGTAAACAGAAAAAGTTTTTTATTAAATTCAAAAAAAAAGACTTACATAAGCAAGTCTTTCCTGAAATTTTTTATTGAAAATTATTTACCTTAAATCAACTACTTCAACTCCCGGATGATCTTTTGTATTGAACGAAAAATAAGTATCGATTAAAGCTGGATTAGGGGTAAACTTTGTAATCTCATAAGTATAACGGTTTCCGTTTTTATCAAAAAATTTTGCTGAGTAGATGGTTTTCCCGACTTTATCAATCAACAACCGAACTTTAAAGTAAGACTTTGTTTTATCGTTGGGCGTCATATCAATCACCTGATAAATTTTTCCGTTAATGGTTTGTTCTTCTACATAACCACATAAAAAATTCTTTTCATAAATAGTGAATATCTGTGTCGGAGTAATAGCATCCTCGTCGGCTTCGTAACTATTAACCTGCACTTCATTGGCATCCTTTAAAAATGTCCAAATAGTAATATTGTCGCAAATTATTTCCTGATTGGTTAATTCCAATTTGTACTTGTTTCCTTTTACTGATACAATTCCGGTTTGCGTTTCGGTTACTTTGTTGTTACTCCCTTCCGTTTTCATCGTGAAGGTTGCTTTTACTGCTGTATAAGTTTTATATTTTGCACTTACGCCAGTTAATATGGTTACGGCAGTTTTTGAATCTGGAATTTGCGCTGAAACAGTTGTAGCAAATAATATTGATGCAGCGGAGAGTAGGAGTGAGGTTATTAATTTCATGAAGGTAGCGAATTTATACTTTCTCTCCGAGGTTATTCAAGAACTGTTCCAATGCGTAACTATCCTTAATTAAAACCTCGCGCGCCTTACTTCCCTGATTGGGGCCCACCACTCCGGCTTGTTCCAACTGATCCATTAATCTTCCCGCACGATTGTATCCTAATTTCATTCTGCGCTGTATTAAAGAGGTGGAACCTTGCTGGTGCTGAACAATTAATCGTGCAGCTTCTTCAAACATTTCATCTTTTTCGTTTGGATTAAATCCTTCATCACCTCCTTCAGCTTCTTCATCAATAACTTCAGGTAATAAATGTGCATCAGGATAGCCATGTTGCTGACCAATGAACTCGGTTACTTTTTCAACTTCAGGCGTATCAACAAAAGCACACTGCAATCGAATGACTTCACCATTAATTGAAATCAACATATCACCACGACCAATTAACTGATCGGCTCCACCGGTATCTAAAATAGTTCTTGAATCAATTTTTGATGAAACTTTAAATGCAATACGGGCAGGGAAATTTGCTTTGATGGTTCCTGTAATAATGTTTACTGATGGTCTTTGAGTTGCAATGATTAAGTGAATACCTATTGCACGAGCTAACTGTGCTAACCGTGCAATAGGTGTTTCAATTTCTTTTCCGGCGGTCATAATCAAATCGGCAAACTCATCAATTACCAGAACGATGTATGGAAGAAAGCGATGACCTTTATTTGGATTGAGGCGACGGGAAATAAATTTTTCGTTGTACTCTTTTATAGTTCTGCAACCGGCTTCCTTCAATAAATTGTAGCGCATATCCATTTCAATGCAAAGTGCTTTCAAAGTATTGATTACTTTTTTTGTATCAACAATAATTGGTTCCTCTTCACCCGGAAGTTTTGCCAGAAAATGTTTTTCAATAATACTGTACAAGCTCAGCTCTACTTTTTTAGGATCAACGAGCACAAACTTTAATTGCGATGGATGTTTTTTATACAACAGCGAAACCAAAAGTGCATTAATACCAACTGATTTTCCCTGACCGGTAGCACCCGCCATTAGCAAGTGAGGCATCTTAGATAAATCGGCAATAAAAATTTCGTTGCTGATTGTTTTACCAAGTGCGATTGGTAAATCGTAAGTAGTGTTCTGAAATTTTTCTGAGGCAAGCAAAGTACGCATGCTCACCACTTCTTTGTTGATGTTCGGAACTTCAATGCCAATGGTTCCTTTTCCGGGAATAGGTGCAATGATTCGAATGCCCAAAGCCGCTAAACTCAAAGCAATATCATCTTCCAGATTTTTTATTTTACTGATTCGCACACCGGGTGCCGGAATGATTTCATACAAGGTAACAGTAGGTCCAACGGTTGCTTTTATTTTTTGAATTTCTATTCCGTAATTCTGAAGCGTGCCTATAATCTGATTTTTATTCCGCTCTAATTCTTCAGTATCAATTTTAATTTTTTCACTTCCATAAAATTCCAATAAATCCAATTCGGGATATTTATAATTACTCAGATCCAAAGTAGGGTCATACAAACCGAGTGGAGAATTATCTACTTCTTCAGCCATTTCTTCAACCGGTGTTTCCACTATGTCTAATTCTAAATCTTCATCGTAATCAGGATTTAAAGGTTCATCAGTTTGATCAGAATAATTTTCTTCAACCTGATTTACTTCTAATTCCTGAGAAGAAATAACCGGCGCACCGGTGAAAGTATTTGATAATGAAAATTCGTTTTCAGTTTCCGCTTTCATTTTATTGGTGGCTTCACTAAGCGCTGGAGTAGCCTGAGTTGGAACTATGGTAAACGCATTTGATTTATCGGCTGTTACAATTGAATAAGCGTTTTCATTTTTATTCTCATCAATAACAGTATCTGCTTCCTTCTTTTTAAAATTAAAATTAAAAACGGTCACGAGGTAACCCAGAATGCTGAAAGCCATTAAAGTGCCGGTACCTATTTGTCCGAGGTAACTCAAAAGAATATCGTTTATATAAATGCCGAATGCACCACCGAAAGGAAATGAACTATTCTGAAAGATGAAAGCCAATGAAGGGGCAAGAATGATTGTGAGTGCAAAACAGTGTTTGAAAATTCTTGCAGTTGGAATTAATTTATACTGAAACAAACGATTTACTCCATAAGAAAATATAAAAGGCAAGGTGAGAAAAGCGGTTAAGCCGTAACCATTCCAGATGAACAAGTGCGAAACATAGGCGCCCAATTTGCCCATGTGATTAGCGGCTTTTATTGTGGCATCAGAAAATATTGCCCAACTGAAAGGATAAATAGATGATCGGTCAAACGCGCCTGTAAAAAGGTAGGATACAAATGACACTGCCAAAAACACCGTGAATAACATTAAGAATAATCCACTTAGTTTTTTAAACCGGTCGCTGCGAATAAACAGAATGGTTTTGGAAAATACAGAGGGTGTTTTTTCTTTTTTCTCCTTAGATTTCTTCTCCTTCTCTTCAACAGGTTTTTTTTCGCGTACTGCTTTTTTCTTTATTGTTTTTGGAGCTACCACTTCATCCATATCTTCTTCTTCAATCTCCTCTTCAACCTGATCGGCCAATTCCATAAACTGATCATCAATATCCAAATCTATTTCTTCTTTCGCAGGTTTTAATCTGTTCGAAGTTCGTTCTGCCATAGTGTTAAATGGTTAATGTAATTAAGTGTGAAATGTATAACGATGATTGTTGGTTGATGGTATGTTGTTTCAACAGACCGGAAAGGGAGTGTCTATTGAATGAAATATTGTGTGTGATGAATAAATATTTAAACTCTTCTGTTAAATTTGAGTGTGATTGTCTCAACTCATATTGCTAAGTGGGGACTTGTTTTTTTGCTTGTACTATTTGTATTGATTATTATTTCAGGATGCAAAAAGAAAGATGTTCCTCCACCTGATTTTGAAATTGCGGGTAGCTGGCGTGTGAGTTATTACCATATTGGTTCTGTTGACCACACCAATGATTTTAATGGTTATTCTTTTGTGTTTAATAACGACAGTTCACTTGTTGCAACACATAACAGCATTGTCGAAACCGGTTCATGGACTTATAATTCTTCCACCATACAATTTGAAATTTCAATAGGGTCAACTGCACCATTAACACAATTGAGTAAAAGCTGGTTGCTGATTTTGAAATCGGATGGTGAATTAATTTTTGATGAGGACTCTTCTTCGAATGATGAAGAGTTGCATTTTTTAAAGAATTGAGTTTTATATTTTAAATCAATCGGTTAACTAAAATTATTTTTATCTCTCCGCCACAAATTTCATCACTTGCTTATTAGTGTAATCGTTATTTATACACTGCCATCATCACTCGACCCAACTACGGTAGTGAATCTTGCATCAAGCGCATCGTTCAGTGAGTTCACCATATCCGGAACCGGAATATTAAAATGGGTTTTTAATCCGCTCTTCCTCCCCGATAGCACCACCAACGAACCCGCCAGCAAGGGTTTCGTGATGTTCAAAATAAAAGTGAAAACCAACCTACCATTCGGAACAGAAATTAAAAACAAAGCATCTATCTTCTTCGATTACAACCCTGCGGTTATTCCCAACTATGCTACCAACAGTATTGTAAATGGAATAGAACAGTTGACAGTAGGCAGTATGCAGATAACAGTCTTCCCAAATCCTGCCACGGAGCAACTCACCATATCCAGCAACAATCAAATCATGAACACGATAGTCATCACCGATGTGTTAGGCAGAGAAATTTATTCGCAGCAATCCAATCTCAAATCTGAAATCATAAATCTGAAATCCTTTTCTTCAGGTATCTACTTTGTTAAAGTGCAATTGCAAAACGGGAGTGTGGAGGTGAAAAGATTTGTGAAGGAATAGGAGAATGCGAATAATGAAATTGCATGCAGCAATTAAACGCTTAGCGTAGTTAATTGATTTGAAATAATTATACATCACAAATCCACGACTATGAAAAATAAAATTCAATCAGTTACTGTTCTAATTATACTAGTACTGTTCATGGTGTTTTCCACCACAAACACAAAAGCCCAAGGATGGATTTTCATTGATAGTTTGAAAATAATTCCTGCGAATCCAACAACAACTAGTACTGTACAAGTATCGTGTTTCGCCACTTTTGGTTATAGTTCTTGTTTCATGATTGATTCATCGGTAAGTATCACTGACACTTTAATTACTGTTCAAGCCTACCACATGATGGGAATGCTAGCTGCTATCTGCAATTCAGCAGATACACTTATACTCGGAAACAATTTCAGTCCCGGTCATTACACAATCCTTTATAATTTAAACGATAGCGGAGTAGTTGCTTTGGATACAGATACACTTTGCTTCACCATACCGGTTATTGAAAGTATAACGGAACCTGGTAACCAATCTCATTTTAATATATTCCCGAATCCTGCATCCAATGAGTTGACTGTGCAATTACTCAATGCAGAAACTGCAACCAACCTCATCATCACCGATGTATTCGGAAGAGAAATTTATTCGCAGCCAACCAATTCTCAATTATCCATTATCAATTGTCAATTGTTTTCTTCCGGTATCTATTTTGTTAAAGTGCAATTGGCTAATGGCGATGTGGAGGTTAGAAGATTTGTAAAGGAGTAGCTTTTTTGTAAGTGATTATAAAAATAGCAGTATAGAGTTGTTATGTAATAAATCCACTCGCTTCAATTATATCTTTCATTGTCTGTCAAAAATTTTCCGCCTCTGAAATTGTAATGATTAAAATTATAAACGGATATTCTATATTGCACCCAAACACTAAAATACATGAACAGAAATTTACTCGCTGTTATTAGTTCCTTCCTTTTAATCATAATACTTACTTCTATAACCCAAGAAGCAATGACTTGGGGTGGAGGACCACCGGCTAGTCATACCGGTTCTCCAGGTGATAATGGGATTACCTGCAATACCAACGGTTGCCACACAGGAATGGCAACTACCCCTGCAATTGGTTGGATCACAAGTACTGTCCCTCTAACAGGTTATGTTCCAGGACAGATCTATACAATATCTGCAACAGCCACACAAGCAGGTTGCATTAAATTTGGTTTCCAAATTTCGCCGCAAAGTTTAACAGGCACTTATTTAGGAACGCTGGTTGTTACATCACCCACACTTACACAAATTGTGGGAACCAAGTACATTGAACAGAAAGCAGCCGGTACCGTTGGCTCTTCCGGTTTTCATACCTGGACATTTGATTGGATTGCTCCGGCTGCAGGTACAGGCGATGTAACTTTTTATGGTGCTTTTAATTGTTCAAATAGTAATAACAGTGCATCAGGCGATCATATTTATACTTCCACTCTTTTAGTTTCACCATGCAATTTAAGCACAACCATAAATGCAAACGGACCGACTGTTTTTTGTCCCGGAGGTAGTGTTGCACTCGATGCCGGCAGCGGTTTCAATTCCTATTTATGGTCGAATGGTGCAACCACACAAACCATATCCGTGGCAATCGCTGGAGTATATTCTGTAACAGTTACTGATGTCAGTGGCTGCATTGCCGTGGCCGCTTCGCCTAATGTAATTGTAAATTCTGCTCCAGCCGTTCCTGTTATCACACCAAGTGGTGCTACTACTTTTTGTGAAGGCGAAAATGTCAACCTCAGCGCCACAGCAGGGGCAACCTCGTATCTCTGGTCAACCGGTGAAACCACTCAATCAATTAATGTAACAGGATCGGGGAATTATAATATAACCATTACCAATGCCACCGGATGCAGCGCCTCATCGCTCACAACAGTAGTAACCGTTTACCAATTACCGAATCTGTCAATATTAGGCTCATCAACTATTTGTCCAGGTTCTAATACCATTCTTGATGCCGGCAGCGGTTATAGCAATTACTCTTGGTCGAATGGTGCAACTACCCAAACAATTTCAGTTAGTACCGCCGCTATATTTTCTGTAACAGTTACAGTCTCTAACGGATGTACCGCAAGCGCTTCTCTAACGACTACCATTGGGTCCACATTAACACCAACTATAAATGCAAGTGGCTCTGATACTATTTGCCAGGGAAGTTCTATAACGCTTGATGCCGGCAGTGGATTTAATACTTACAATTGGTCGAATGGAAACACAACCCAAACCATTATTGTGAATACGGCCGGAACATTTTCGGTTGATGTATCAGATGTAAACGGATGCACAGGTATTTCAAATTCGGTTATTACAACTGTTGCCGATACACCTGTTTGTTCAATAAATGTTGTTCCATCAAATGTTTGCAGTGGCCAAAGTCTTATCGCCAGTGCAACAGGCGATACATTATGGACTTACGAATGGAATCCGGGAGCTGTAACCGGAATGTCTGTCTCGCTTTTCCCGGCAATATCAACAACTTATACTATGACCGCGACAACTCTCAACAATTGTACAACATCAGTTTCAGTGCTGGTGAATGTGATTCCGGCGCCACCGATACCCGTTATCACACAAGCTGGTGCAATTTTAACTGCTAATTCCACAATTGCATTAACCTATCAGTGGAATTTTAATGGGAATATTATTAACGGTGCAACCAATGCCAACTACGATGCAGGGCAACAAACCGGAAGTTACACAGTCATTATTGCTGATTCATCGGCTTGTGAAAGTCAATCATTGCCATTCAATTATCTGGGAAGTGGAATTTCTTTATTAGCTAATTCTGTACCTGTAATTTTTCCAAATCCATTTATTGATTTTATTTCTGTTGAAAATCTGAATAGTGAAAATGAAATTGAATTATTAAATGTGGAGGGAGAAATAATTTTCAGGAAAACGGTTGCTTCGAAAAATGAAATAATAAATACTTCTGCATTAAGTGCAGGAATATATTTATTGAAGTTAAAATCACAGAGGGAAATTATTTATAAAGTCGTAGTAAAAAACTGAATAAACTAAAAGTAGAACTGGGAAAGAGCGGATTTTATTCTCCGCTCTTTTCATTTTCAGTCATACACAATAAAGTCGTTGACTTTAAAACACAAATTCTATTAAATGCTCAAAATTTATTTCAAATCAAATTGTGCTACTTGTCAAACCACATTGAAGTTGCTGAAGCAAAACACAAAAGAAAAAATAGAATTGTTTGAGTACCTGGTAACCGTTCCAACACAAAATGATATTCGCGATGTATTGAAAATGCTTGGTTTAAAAGCAGAGCAAATTGTTAGGAAGAAGGAACATTTATACAAAGAAAAATATGAAGGTAAAAAATTATCGAATGCTGAATGGATAAAAGTTCTTTCGAAAAATCCGATTTTAATTGAACGACCAATTCTTATAAAAGATGGAAAAGCAATAATCGGGCGGCCACCTGAAAGAGTATTGGAATTATTGAAATAGGGTTTGAATTAAACCTGTTTATTAACATCTGTGATTTTAATCATAAAAATTTTTTTGCGGAAAATTGAAATTTGTAAAAAATTGAATTAATTTTCACTAATCAAAATTCACAAACCCATGATAACATTAGATTCAATTCAAACACACCATGAATACAAAACATGGTTAAACAAATTGGAATTTTTTAAAGACGAATTAAAAATTTTTAAAAACAGATTATCAGAAGTCGCGACAAAAAACTCAAATCACGATGTGTTGGCGATGGTTGAGCATTTTCAAAATCAGATTATCATTCAACGAAACGAAATGGATACTCTGCGCCATAACATTAAGCAGTACGAAAATAAATTGGAATCAAGCGTAAAAGAAAACATGGTAAAATCTGATTTGAACCCTGACCCAGATTTTGCTGAACACCTATCGGCAGTCGATCGGTTTGAATATTTATTCAACGAGCTCCGAGATGATTGTTTAAAATTTTTCTCAAAAGTATTGTAAGAGAAAATATAAAATTAAAGTATTGATAAAAAAAAGCCTTCTGAAATTTCAGAAGGC
>CAMDOA010000019.1 GCA_945903305.1 Chitinophaga pinensis | reverse complement strand
CTAATGTTTCCTGAATAAATTTTTTTGCCGGAGGATACTCAGCTAACCGCTCATCATAAGCGCAAATAAATTGTGAAGTAAAAGAGTTGGGAAATATGATTTTTATTTTCATGGCTTCGGCGCCCCATTTATAAAACTCAATGATGATTTTTCCTTTTTTATAACTCTTCAGCAATTGCATGAAGCAAGATTAAGCCACTTGATACATTTTGCATTTTAATGTTTGTTAATTATTTAAGATTAAGTTTTTGTTTTCTATTTATTTGAAGGAATGAAAACAACTGATATTGAAATTGCCTTAAAAGATTTTAAAAGCTATTGTGCCAAACATATTAAAGGCGATGAAAAAGGTGAAGCGAATATTTTTCTCGATCATTTATTTACAGCACTTGGTTATCCCGAAGGACTTAAAGGCGCAGGTGCTGAATGTGAATTCAGAATCAGGAATGAAGAAAAGAAAACTACATCATTCGCAGATTTAGTTTGGAAGCCCCGTGTATTAATTGAAATGAAAAAGCGCGATGAAGATTTAACACTTCATCTGCAACAGGCATTTACTTATTGGACACAGTTAGTACCGAACCGTCCGAAGTATGTAATGCTCTGCAACTTTGATGAGTTCTGGATTTATGATTTTGATAAAGACATATACGAGCCACAAGAAAAACTTTTTCTTGCTGAACTTGATACACGCTATCATGCATTGACTTTTCTGTTTCCTGAAATTGAAAAGCCTGTATTCGGGAAAGACAGAGAAAATGTAACAGAAAAAGCTGCTGAAAAAATTGCAGCCATGTTTAACAGTATGGTAAAGCGTCGCATTCCTCGTGAAGATGCATTACGCTATTGTCTGCAATGCATCATTGCGATGTTTGCTGAAGATGTTGGATTACTGCCCGATAAAATTTTTACAAGACTTATTGAAGAATGTATAGAGAGGAAAGCAAATAATTATGATTTGATTGGTGGGTTGTTTCGTACAATGAACGAAGAAGGCGAAACACCCGCAGGAAGATATAAAGGTGTTGAGTATTTCAACGGAGGAATATTTGAAAAAATAATTGCGATTGAATTAACAGAGCAAGAATTGAGTTTGCTTGATGTAGCTACATGGAAAAACTGGCGGCATGTAAACCCGGCAATATTCGGAACCGGATAAATAATTGCTTTATCAAACGAACAAAAAACTGACTGGTCAATTTTTGATAACATTAAAACCACTTGCCTGGTTTTAGTATCCATCGTTGCAAATATTTTTTTATTCACTCTGAAAGAAGTTCTTTCAAAGTGAGGAAGTTAAATAGTACCGGCAAATGCTAAAGCCAATTTTCTAACATCCTCTTCAGAAATCATTTTTTCATTTTTTTTTGAACCGAAATTCCATTTTTAAAAATAGAAATTTGTAATGCAAACAATAAAATTATTCAGCGCTTTGCTTCACAATACTTTTTGCTGCCACAAAGCCGCTCGTCCATGCATGCTGAAAATTGTATCCTCCCGTTATTCCATCCACATCTAAAATTTCTCCGCCAAAATATAATCCGGGATACTTTTTACTCATCATAGTATTTGCATCAATTTCGCTTAAAGCAATTCCACCTGCACTTACAAACTCCTCTTTGAAAGTTGTTTTACCTTCAGCATTCATTTCATAAGCGCAACAGTTTTTAGCGAGTTTATTAATTGATATACTTGTTAAATCGCTCCATTTTTTTGCATCATCTATTCCTGATTCCGACAACATAAACTCCCAAAACCGAAAAGCCAGGCCGGTAAAATTTCCGTTCGAAGGTTTCTTTGCCGGAAACAACTTTCGCTGTTTGTGAATCTGTTTTACAAAAGATTGCTCATTGAATTCAGCACACCAGTTTACAATTACAGAAAATTTATATTTCAATTTTTCTAAATCTCTTGCAGCGAAAGCCGACAAACGAAGAACAGCAGGACCACTCAATCCCCAATGAGTAATAAGTATGGGTCCTTCAGAGGAAAGTTTTGTTCCGGTAATTTTGATTGATGCATTCGGTGCAGCAATTCCCATCAGATTATTTAATGGATGTTTTGGATAATTGAAAGTGAATAACGAAGGAACAGGTGTCTCAATTTTCAAATCCAGATTATTTAACCACTCAAACTGATTTATTTTTTGAAACCCTCCGCAGGCAATCATCACAAAATCCGAATGAATCATTTCTCCATTCTTAAATGAAACATTGAATCCATTTTCAATCGGTTCAATTTTTTCTACCGAATGATAAAGTTGCAATTCAACTTTATAATCATGCATCTCCTTCACCAGGCAATCAATAATTGTTTGTGAGTTGTTTGATTGTGGAAACATTCTGCCATCGTCTTCAGTTTTCAGAGCCACTCCCCTGCCTTCAAACCATTCAATAGTATCAGTGGTAAAGAATTGATGAAATGCCTTTCGCACAAATCGTTCACCACGCGGATAACACTTTGCCATTTCATCAATATCAAAACATGCATGAGTGACATTGCATCGTCCACCTCCACTCACTTTCACTTTTTGTAAAACATTTCCACTCTTCTCAACAATCATCACTTTCAATAATGGATTCAATCGCGCAGCATTCATTGCACAAAAAAAACCCGCAGCGCCTCCACCAATTACTATTAATTTTTTTGAAGTCATTATATCATGATAATTGACAAAGAAAAATTAATTTATTAATAAGGTTAAATTCAGTACTCATATTAATTATTATTTAATTCTGAGAATGTAAGGATACAGTTTTTAAAAACTTCTTGAAACAATTTTATTTATTATTACAGCATGCAATCAGCAAAAATATTTTGTATGCTTTTTCTGCTTTTGATTTCAGTAATTGAATTTAACGCCCAAGGTCAAACAAAATTTACAGACTCGACACTCACCATTTCTCAGATAGAAATTATTAAGGATTTAAATGACAGCATTCCATTCAATGAAAATTATTCTCTAAACTCTTTCGCTGAATCGATAAACAAATTGAAGGATATACGAAAAAGAATATACAGCTATCGATTGCTTGCAAAAGATTTAGCAAAAAAAGGAAATAAAAATTTGTCTGCAGAAGCATTTAAAAGAGCTCTATCAAATACAAAACCCGGAGTTGATTCTGAACTCAGAGCTGAAATAAAACTTGAAAAAGCGAAAACATTATTTCATTTTTTTTCGAAAGAAGAAATCATAAAAATACTGAATGAAGCACTTAAAGAATATCCGAAAACCGGAGGCAAAACCGAATCGAGTATATATATGTATCGAGGAAGGGCCTGGTATGAAACAGGAAATTATAAAAATGCAATGGCCGATTATTTAAGGTCTGAACTTTATTTCGAAAACAATAAAATTGCTGATAAAGAATACGGACATTTATTGCATTTTATAGGGTCGGTATTTAAACGACAGAATGATCATCAACAAGCTCTAAAATATTATTTGCGAATTATTGATTTAGGAAAATTAATTCATGACCGCGAACTTGAAGCTGAAGGTCTCTATCTTAGTGCTGATATCTATTATCAGTTAGGTGATTCAGCAAAAGATATTGACATGAGTTTACGCTCACTTGAAATTTTTAGTGAGCTAAAAAACTATCCGATGGAAGGAATGATGTTGGGGAATGTTGCTCATCATTATTTATCAGGAAAAAATTATAAAAAGGCAAAGGAATATCTAGATAAATCATTAGAGACTAGCAAACTTCATAATTACGATAAAAAATTATCTACAATTTACTTACATTATGGAAAATATTATTCTAAAACAGGTAATTATAAATTAGCATTAGAATATCTTGAAAAATCTTTAATAGAGGCAAAAAATAGCAACACTAACCGGTTATTATTGTTATCAGAATTATACAAAACACAGGCATGGATTCATTACGATAACAATAATTTTAAATCAGCCTTTGAAAGTCTTGATGATTTTCAATACTACAATGATTCATTGGTAAATGTCGAAAACAGCAATGCTATTCACGAAATTGAAGCTCGGTACCAAAATGATAAAAAGGAAAAGGAAATTGCTCTTTTAAATAAGGACAAATCATTTAACGAATTAAAACTTAAAAGTGCCCGTCAGAATAACATTTACCTGATTGTTGCACTAATTATGGTCTTTGTTTTTTTTCTGTTTTTATACAACAGATATAGGTTAATTAATAAGCAAAAAATTATTATTCAGAAAAAAGCAGAGGAATTAGAAAAACAAAAAAGTTTAGTAGTAGGTCAGAAAAATGAAATACTTGAATCAATTGAATATGCTAAAAGAATACAGGCAACCATTTTACCGCCACCAAGAGTAGTTAAAAAATATTTGGAAGACAGCTTTATACTTTACCTACCAAAAGACATTGTTGCCGGAGATTTTTATTGGATGGAAAGTCCTGTTATTGATAATAGTCTCGTATTGTTTGCCGCATGTGATTGTACTGGTCATGGAGTTCCTGGTGCATTAGTTAGTGTAGTATGTAGCAACGCATTAAACAGAACAGTCAAAGAATTTAATATTATTCAACCTGCACTTATTCTTGACAAAGTAGCTGAACTCATTGTTAAAGATTTCAGTAAAGATGAAAATGAAAATGTTCAGGATGGAATGGACATTTCACTATGTGCATTAAATATTGAAACAGGTGAGATGCAATGGTCCGGTGCAAATAATCCTATCTGGATTTTAAGAGATAATAAATTAATTGAAATCAAAGGAGATAAGCAACCGGTTGGAAAATATGACACCATGCATCCATTTACTAACCACAAGGTACCTATTCAAAAAGGCGATACTTTGTATTTATTTTCTGATGGATATGCCGATCAATTCGGAGGACTGAATAATAAGAAACTTACAAAGGCTAAGTTCAAAGAACTGATATTAGAAATCCAGAATTTGAATATGTTGAATCAACGCAACTATTTATACGAATTTCATAATAAATACAAAGGCAGAAACGAACAAGTTGATGATATTTTAATTATGGGAGTTAAAATCTAGTTTACCTGAAATAAGAGAATATTATTAATTATATATCATTTTCACTGTTATAAGTTTCTTTTTATTGAAGGAAAGAATACTCATTCATCTCGTTAAATCACAACCGCTTACTTTCGCCGCACATGCAACAACCTTCCATCATACTTATTAATTGTCCGCTTTATGTAACTCCGTATTTAAAAGCCGAAGTGGAAGCGCTCGGATATACTATTACATGGGAACATCCGAATGGCGTGGAAATAAAAGGAACCATGAACGATTGCATTCGATTGAATTATTTTTTGCGAAGTGCGAGTAAAGTTTTGTGGATGATTAAGAAAGTAAAAGCTGCTGATGCCAACGAGTTGTTCAACAAAGTATCGGAAGTTCCATGGGAAAATTATTTGCGCAAGGATGAACAGTTTGCTGTTACCTCTTTCACACGCAACGGAACTATAAACACAACTCTTTATACCAATCTGAAATGCAAGGATGCAATTGTTGACCGCTTCCGTCGCAAGTTTGGCTATCGTCCTGATAGTGGCAGTGAGCGCACCGGCGCCGTGGTGTTTGTGTTTTGGGATAACAATGATGTTTCGCTTTATCTTGACACATCAGGAGTTTCATTGAACAAGCGTGGCTATCGCAAGTTTCCATTCGCAGCTCCGATGCAGGAAAATTTAACCGCCGGAGTTATTATGGCAACTGAATGGGATATGAATTCAACATTTGTAAATCCAATGTGTGGTAGCGGAACATTTGCCATTGAAGCGGCACTCATGGCTTTGAATCGCTATCCCGGATATTTGAGAAAAGAATTTTCGTTCCAGCATTTTAAAGATTACAACGAAGAAGAATATTATCGTGACCTGGATTATGAAAACACATTGCAATCAAAAAGCACCATTGATTTTAAAATCATAGCAACCGATATTCATCCCGATGCCATTCGTGATGCGAAGTTGAATGCCGAAGCTGCCGGTGTAAGTGAGTTTATAGATTTTGTTGAATGTGCTGTTGAAGACACACATGTACCAGATGAAAAAGGAATTGTGATAATGAATCCTCCTTATGGAGATAGAATGGGCGGAGGTGATGATGAACTGATTGAATTATATAAAACCATTGGCAACTTTATGAAACGAAAGTGCAGTGGTTACAAAGGCTTTGTATTTACCGGAAATTTAGATGCCGCGAAATTCATTGGGCTGAAACCAAAACGAAAAATCAGATTTATGAATGCGCAAATTGATTGCAAGTTGTTTGGTTATGATTTGTATGCCGGAAAAAAATATCAGGAAGTTAATGAATAGTGAATGGTGAATTTGAAAGTTAAATATTTTAAGAAATAAAAATGCTTTTCAGAGAAGCCACCATTGATGATATTAAACAAATTCAGATTGTTCGTCATTCGGTAAAAGAAAATGTTTTATCAAATCCATTATTAGTAACCGCTGCTGATTGTGAAAATTTTTTAACAGTCAGAGGAAAAGGCTGGGTATGCGAAGTGTAACACAAGATTGTCGGATTTTCAATAGTTGATTTATTGGAAAATAATATTTGGGCCTTGTTTGTTCAACCTGATTTTGCTGAAAAAGGAATCGGTAGAAAACTTCACAACCTGATGATGGATTGGTATTTCAGTATAACAGATAAAACTGTTTGGCTTGGAACATCACCTGATACACGCGCTGAAATTTTTTATATGAAATCGGGTTGGATAAATGCTGGAGTAGTAAATAAAGGAGAAATAAAATTTGAAATGTCTATTGCTGCATGGAATAATTTTAAAAAAAATAAAATGCAAGAACCACGAATCATAAGAAACACAATCACTATTAACGCACCTGCAATAAAGGTCTGGGATGCACTAACAAATCCTGAACAAACAAAAATATATATGTTCGGTTGCGAAACTGTTTCGGATTGGAAAGCTGGCAGCACTTTATTATGGCAAGCCGATTATGAGGGAAAGAATATAATTTTTGTGAAAGGAAACATTTTGAAAATTGAAACCGGAAAACATTTGACCTACTCAGTTTTTGACCCAAACAATAAATCAATGGAGGATATTCCGGAAAATTATTTGACTGTTACATATGATTTGAGTGAACAAAACGGGCAAACAATTTTAATTGTTACGCAAGGCGATTACAACACCGTTGCCGATGGCGAACGCAGGTACAAAGAAAGCTACAACAATGGTGAAGGCTGGAATCCGATTTTGGTTCAGGTGAAAGAAATTTCTGAACTTTAGTATCTCATGAAATAATTGCAATCACTGGCTATTTCACCATCAATTCCCAAATATATTTAACCGGAATGCTGCCATATGATAAAAATTGATTGTGAAAATCATACAACGAAAAATCTTTTCCAGCTTCTTTTTTTTTCTCTTCGCGTAAAGAATAAATTTCAGTATAACCGGAAAAATAACTGCTCAATTGAACCTGAGTCAATGTCACTCTTTTCCATTTGCCATTGGCTTCTGCATTGGTTTGAAATCCCTCTTCGGTTAACATTTTTTTTGCTTCAGTTTCACTCATGTTCAAACAATGAACACTGTAATCAAGAATTGCATTCAAGGTAGAGCGCAAATGCCATTTGTTATACATGAGCAACATTTCGGGTTCATTATTCCCATACCCTTCTTCCATCATCATTTTTTCTGCATAAACCGCCCATCCTTCAATCATGGCATTATTCTGAAAAACCGATTTTATTAAATCGTCCACTTGATTCGCATAACATAATTGAAGGTAGTGCCCCGGAATAGCTTCATGTATATTTAAAATCTGTAAAGTCCAATAATTATACTCTCTTAAGTAGCTTTCAGCTTCCGCGTCAGTATAGTCATATAATGGCGTTACATTATAAAATGTTTTTGCATTTTTATCATAAGGCCCAGGCGCATTTATACTTGCACCCGCTCCGCTGCCACGCATATACAAGGGTGTTTCGCGCACTTCCAGCGGATTAAAATTTTTGAGTTCAAATAATTTTTTTTGCAAAATAAAATTCGTCAGTTCCGGAATTTGCTTTTTTACTTCCGACAATAATGAGTCAGCAACACAGTGGCTATAGCTTAAAGTATCTATCAATTTTTTTACTGATTCTAACCCTTCAGGCATTACAGTATTTGAAAAATATTTCGGCCACAACTGTTTTGCAAGGTTAAGCATGTTGGAATGAATTTCCTTTTTATGATCAATGGCTTTAGTGTAAATTTCATCAGTAGAAAAACAACTTTGCATTTCAAATTTGAATTTTTTTTCATAAAGTGTTTTACCGATCCGGAATGATCGGGATAAACCCGACTCCTTTGAAATGGACGCTTTTATTTTTTTTAAAAAAATAATGTACTCCAGAATGCTCGATTTCGCTTGCGTTAAATGGTTAGTAAGCTCCGATTTTTCATTATCACTTAAATCAGATATTTCCAAACTATCAGGTATGTTTTTTTCAAAAAGTAATAATGCTCCTGAGTTTTGCAGTATTGCCAAATCAGTATGTTCTATGGTCGGCTTTCTGATATTTGCTTTTGCAACTATATAATATTCAGGCACATGCCGTAACCGTTCGCTTATGATAACTAATTTTTTTTCCAGGCTCATATTCCTGTTTCCCAAAATGAGATCAAATCCTTCGCTCACATTATATTCAGCTGGATTCCATTCAAAACTTTTAAGCTCATAAATTTTCCAATTATACTCTTCCAGAAAATTCATCATAATTCTGGCATCAACGGTGTTTTCAGGAGTGATTTTTTTCCAGTCGTACTTTTTTAAGCTATCGGATAATGATTTATATACATCAGTTTTCCGAATCCGGTTTTCCTTCGAAGGAATTTCAAGTCGTTCGTCATATTCATGATTTCCCATTACCAATGCCCAATCGGGATTATTCTTCCATACCGATTCAATAAATAATTTCTTAAAATTTTCGAATGATTCGTTTTGATTATACTTATTTTTTAATCTGTCGCATCCTGAAAAAACAATTGCAGAACTAATAAACAAAACGGCTACAATTAAACTTTTACCCTTCATTAAATTTAAATTTATAAATTCATTATTCAGGACTAAAGCAAGTTTAAATTTTTATTATTTCACAAATTTTTCTACACCAAAAATTGTTAAATGTTTTAAAATTACAGAAACTATTTAACTGCATTTTTAGTGTGCAACATATTTACTTGGGAGAATTCTTTAATCAAACAACCCAATTCATTTATCTACCGATAAATATTCAAATTTCAACGGTATTTATATCGAGAATTTAATTTTAACAATTATTTTCACAGCCAAAATAAAAATGAAATGAAAAAACTGCTATTCTTATTATTAATTGCTTTTTCAAGTGAACTGGCCACAGCTCAATTAGATCTGACCTCCCTAATTGATAAGTGTTCGCCCTCCATTTTTAAAATCACAACATACGATGCATCCGGTAATGAATATGCTGTTGGAACCGGTTTTTTCATAACCTCTACCGGTACTGCTTTATCAAATTACCATGTTTTTCAGGGCGCTTCTAAAGCAAAAATTAAAACTTCCGACAATAAAACTTACCTTGTTGAGAATGTGATTGGTTGGAGTAAGGAAAGTGATTTAATAAAATTTGTAGTTAAAAATGAATTGAACGAAACATTTCCTTTTTTAAAAATGAATTCTGTTTCTCCTAAACAAGGAGAAAAGATTTTTATTATTGGAAACCCTCTGGGATTGGAAAAATCAGTAGCTGATGGAATTGTATCCTCAGTTCGTGCTGATGATAAAATGGGCGAAACAATTCAAATTACAGCACCAATATCTCACGGCAATAGTGGTAGTCCGCTAATGAATATGACGGGTGAAGCACTTGGTGTTGTTACCTACTATTTAGAGAGTGGTCAGAATTTGAATTTTGCAGTAAGCGTTAAAAACCTGAACATTCTTGAACCGGTTAATGCCTATAAATTTCCTCCGGAAGATGGTAGTGAAACAGTGGTTTCTAACAATAACAACAATACTTCAAACAACAACACAACAACTTCTGATTTATACGCTGGTTCAAAAGTAACCTTTTGCGAAAGCGTGGATGATGCTGGATATCCTGTAACGGAAAGTACCGTGTTTAATATAGTGAGTGGTGGCAGAAATGTTACGGTTTATGTTGATAATGGAACCACACAAATTCAATCGACCGGAATAATTGTAGATGTATATAAAAAAGGAAGCACCGGAAAATATGACCAGTTTATTGAAACAAAAAATTTTACAATTAAACCAACTTTAGTTGCTACTTATTTCGATTATTTTTTCAGCTCATCAGGTGATTATGAAGTGAGAGTTTATAACAATGAAGAAAAATGGATTAATGATGGTCATGTAACTATCAAGGATAAAAACGGAGGTTTGAATATTGATTACAACGATCCAAGCAGTACCTTTTATTACATAGATGCAAAAGTGAATTTCTGTACTGATTTAGATTACCTGAACAGTTGCGCCAATGCCGGTAGCGTATTTAATATCAGCAAAAGCGGAAGCTATTTATATGTTTGGGTTGGTCAGGACAAAGCATTGAAAACAAGCGGAATTACCCTTGACATTTATAAAAAGAAGGGAAAAGATTACGATGATTTTGTTGAAACAAAAACCTATACAATAGACCCAGACAAAAGCGCCTTTTACATTGAGTATACTTTTTATGATGCCGCTGATTATAAATTTAAATTTTATACTTCCAGTAATGTTTGGCTTCAGGATGGTTTTGTTACTATCAATTATAAATAAGTTTTAGTTTACTACAATTCATGTTGCCTGAGTATCAGAAGCTGATAGAAAATGCGAAACTGAAGCAAACTGAAACGAAAAAGCTTTTTGAAAAATTTAAAAAGCAAAAACCAAAAGGCCTGGACCAGTTAACTAATGAGTTGCACGATCAGGCATTTGAGCACATTAATTGTTTAGAATGTGCAAACTGTTGCCGAACCACTGGTCCACTATTAAAAAACAAGGATATTGAACGATTGGCCGGTCATTTTAAATTAAAACCTTCTGTTTTTTTCGATAAGTTTTTGCGGATTGATGAAGATGGTGATGCAGTTTTTAAAGCAATGCCCTGTCCGTTTTTAGGTTTGGATAATTATTGTTCTGTTTATGAATCAAAACCAAACGCCTGTGCCGATTATCCGCACACTCAACAACGGAATCAACTTCAAAAATTAAAAATCACTTATCACAACAGTATGATTTGCCCTGCGGTGGCTGAAGTGGTGGAGGGTTTGAAGAAAATTTATTAGCATCTGAGGCTGCTAATCAGTCATGAAATTTTACTTTCAGTTTATTTATCCGTCGGTTCTGAAAGTAAAATCATAATCAAAAAAAACAAATTAAGAAACATGAGGATGTTAGCTTGTATAGACTGAATAAAGACAGTTCATTTTGCTAATGTTAATTCAATATAAAATGAATGAAATAGTGATAATTTCTGACCAATACATTTGAAAAAAGTTGATGAAAAATGAAACAGTTGTTGGCCGATAATTCAAAAGGAAAGGATATTATTATTCGAAAAAACATATTAATTGAACCCACTATTTACTCGCTTCAGCAGCAACGGAATTTTCACTTAACGCAAATAGAAATTCACCAATGCGAGTTAACCATGCTTGATTCAAAAATCAGAAAATACAAGCAGGCTTTAGAAGATGAAGCGGTTGCAGAACAAGTAGATTCAATATTAAAATTGACCGTCAGAACTCACGAATAAATTAAGCTTTATTGCTGAGCTAAATTTTATTTTTTAAAAAATTTATTTTCAATATATATTATTGAACATCTGACAGATAAAGCGAGAGTTGAAATAAATTTCTTGTTATAATCCGGTTCAGCTTTAACTATTATGAAATTTGAACCTTAAAGCCATTAACAATAGCTTACTTTCGCCAAAAAATTAGTAATGTCATCGTTTAAGGATTTAGGATTAAACGCTCAGCTTTTACAAGCCATTGAAGCGCTCGGATTTACAGAACCCACCCCCATACAGGAAAAAGCAATACCAGTACTGGTTGCCGGAACAAAAGATTTTTTAGGTCTTGCACAAACAGGAACCGGAAAAACAGCTGCATTCGGATTTCCGCTATTGCAATTGATAGATCATGATAGAAAAACTCCGCAAGCATTGGTTGTGTGCCCTACTAGGGAGTTGTGCATGCAAATTGTAAAAGATATTCAGAGCTATAAAAAATTCAGTGCACAGGTATTTGTACAGGCTGTATATGGTGGAGCCAGTATCAGCGACCAGATTAAAAGCATAAAAAAAGGTGTACAAATCGTGGTTGCCACTCCTGGTCGTTTAATTGATTTAATTGAGCGAAAAGCAATCAATCTTCAGCAAATAAAATATGTTGTACTTGATGAGGCTGATGAAATGCTGAACATGGGATTTGAAGAAGACATTGAATTTGTTTGTAAGCAAACGATTAATCGTGACAGCATGTGGATGTTCAGTGCAACTATGCCGCCTGAAATCAGAAAGGTGAGCAACAAGTACATGAAAAATCCGGTGGAAATTTCTGTTGGAAAAGTAAATAGCGGAAATAAAAATATTGACCACCAGTATTATTTAACTGCCAATCAAAACAGGTACGAAACATTAAAGAGAATCATTGATTTTCATCCCGGCATTTATGGTTTAATTTTTACCCGCACAAAAATTGATGCCCAGAATATTTCTGAAAAACTAACCCGTGAAGGTTACAATATTGATGCTTTGCACGGCGATCTTTCACAAGGTCAGCGCGATAAAGTAATGGGTGCTTTCCGAAATAAATCATTACAACTTTTAATTGCAACAGATGTGGCTGCGCGCGGCATTGATGTAAAAGATATAACACATGTTATAAATTTTGAATTGCCCGATGAATCCGAAGTTTACACTCACCGAAGCGGTCGTACAGGCCGTGCGGGTAAAACCGGAATTTGTTTAAGCATAATAACCAAGCGCGATTTATATAAACTTAAAACCATAGAAAAATTAGCACAATCTCCGTTTCATAAACTAGAAATACCCGGAGGGAAAGATGTATGCCGTAAACAATTTTTTTATGGAATGGAAAAATTATTGAATACCGATATTTCTCATGGTGATTATGAAAACTACTTACCCATGTTGCAGGAAAAATTTGCCGACATGAGCAAGGAAGAAGTGCTTACCCGGGTTGCAGCATTGGAATTTGATCGTTTCCTGAAATATTATGAAAATGCAGAAGATTTAAATCTGCGTGAAATGGAAAGAAGTACTTCAAGAGAAAGATTCAGTACCCGTGATGGTGAGCGTGGCAGAGATGGTGAAAGGTCAAGGGACTCAGGCAGAACACGCGATCGTGACGATCGTGATGGAGGCAGAAAAAAAGAATACAATCCTGATGGTGATTATGCAAAACTGTTTGTAAATATCGGAACCAAGGATGGTTTTTATAAAGCAAGTTTCCTTCAGTTTATTTTGGACATGAGCGATTTGAAAAAAGAAGTGCTGGGCAAAATTGATTTGAAAGATGCAAACTCGTTTGTTGAAATTGATAAATCATCGGTGAATAAAATGATTAAAGCTATTGACGGCAAAAGTTTTAAAGGAAGAAAAATTCGGATGAATGAAATGAAGTAATACCGCGACATGCTCATTATGACAATTATAATTGGTAAATGTTAAATTGTTGATAGTGAATTTTTTCAATAGTTAAATTTTAAAAAATAAAAACCGGACTGAAGTGAAATTAAGTGTTGTAATGCCTGCTTATAACGAAGAAGGAAGTATTACGGAAACGGTTTCTAAATTGTATGAAACATTAAGCAAGCATCATATTGATCATGAAATTGTTGTGGTCAACGACAATTCAAAAGACAACACTGAAAAAATTTTATCCGGCTTACAAACAAAAATTCCTACACTCACTTTTTACACAAATGCCGGGCCTAATGGATTTGGATATGCTGTTCGTTATGGATTGGAAAGATTTAAAGGCGATTGTGTGGCAGTAATGATGGCCGATTTATCTGATGACCCCGAAGATCTGATCCGGTTTTATAATAAAATGCAGGAAGGTTTTGATTGTGTTTTCGGAAGTCGCTGGATCAAAGGCGGAAAAGTGATTGATTATCCCTGGTTAAAAAAAATAATTAACCGGATTGCCAATTCTATTGTCAGAATTTTTATGGGAATCAGATACAACGATACCACCAACGCGTTTAAACTTTATCGCAAAGAAGTGATAGCAGGTGTCAAACCCTTTTTATCGCCGCATTTTAATTTAACATTGGAACTTCCGTTGAAAGCAATCATCAGAGGCTATTCATACACCGTGATCCCAAATAGCTGGACAAACAGAAAATATGGTGAATCGAAATTGAAAATTAAGGAAATGGGCAGCCGCTATTTTTTTATTTTAATGTATTGCTGGATCGAAAAACAATTTTCGCGAGGCGATTATAAAAAATACAATAAGTAATTTTTATGCACTCAGCAGATACATTCAGTTTATCCAAAATGCAGGATGACATCATTCATCTTTGTAACAAAATAATTTCAAAAAAAAACTGGCGCATTAAGTCTGTCTTAGTGCTCAGTTGTATTTCTATAGTACTTTCAACGGGCGCCTATTTTTATTTACCTACTGCCATGAAGGATGAAAACTGGAATTCCTTTAATGAAAAAAAAGATCATCCATTCACGCAAACAAATTATGAACCTGGTTCACACGCGGCAAAAAAAACTTTCCGTTTAACAGTTCCTATTATAGCAAAGGTTTTCCAATTAGGAAACTATGCGGTTTTTCTGCTGCAGTTTATTGTCACAATTTTGTTTTTATTTTTTGCAATTCGTTTCGTTGAAAAAATAACTGGAGATTCAATAACAGGCTTGTTAACTACAATTGGTCTGGGTTTCATATATGCAGGCCATGCTGGTTTTACCGATATTAATACCTGGTTCGATGAGTTCGCTTATTTATTTTTATTACTAGCCATGTTCAGTAATCAGCCTTATCTTATTTTAATTTTTATTCAACTCGCCTGCTGGACTGACGAACGCGCCATAATCAGCAGCGGTCTGGTGTTTATCTGGTGGAAAATAAAAGAGGAAGGAATATTTAGTTTCAAATCGTTTTTCAGTTTCAAATTAAATTCTTCTGTTGTCGTTTTTTCCTTGCTGCTTTATGCATCCGGAAGATTTTTATTGGCATCATTAGCACAATTATCCACGCCACTTTCCAATGTAGGTTTAAAGCCCTTGCTTTCTGATACAGATTTTATGGGTATGGCACTATGGACTTCCCTGGAAGGATTTTGGATTCCGGTTCTTTTAACTTTCTTTATTTTATGGAAGTATAAAAATTTCAACCTGCTTGTTTCTATATTCAGTTTGCTGCTGATTCTTGCTTTAGGTTCTTTTTCAGTTTTCGATAAAACCCGAAGCGGTGCTTATATGTTTCCGGTAATATTTATTTCAATACTTGTTTTAAAAAATTATTTTTCTACAGCCGATATTCGAAAAATATTATTTGTTACCGTCCCGGTTTGTTTTCTGTTCCCCTCCTACTATATAATTTCTGATGTGAAACCTTACATACTTTGGTACAAACCCATTTTTGTCAGAGTAATTGATTTAGCAGCCATTTATTTAAATATAAACTGAATATAATTCTCAAATTACCAGGCTATCTGAGCAAGGTTACATCACCGGTTTTTCTGATTACTAAACCATTATATCGAATTACTGAAATCTGATAAACATATACACCGGTATTCAATTTTGTATTATGATAACTGCCATCCCACTGCGGCGATGTTCCATTTCCATCAAATATCATTTCGCCCCATCGGTCAAAAATCTGCATACTTACATTATCTATTCCGGTTCCATAAACTTTAAAGAAATCATTCCAGTTATCTCCGTTTGGAGTAAATGTATTAGGTATAAATATTTCACCGTCAGCAATCATAATAAATGGTCCGTACGAAACAGTGTCGGCGCAGCCGTTTTCGTTGTAAGCGTAAAGAGTAACCATATATTCACCTGCCTCAGAATAAATATGATTCGGATTCATATCGGCTGAATAATTTTCATCGCCAAAACTCCAAAAATATGTTGCAGCAAAAACCGATTGATTAATAAATTGAAAGTCGGCAAGTGATAGTAAAGTTGTAGCATCCATCCATGGTGCCGAAGTAAAATTGGCAATAGGTGTTTCATAAATAGAAACTGTATCTACAACCAATGTATCCATACATCCTGTAGTGCTCGTTGCAATAAGTATTACCGGAAAAATTCCAACCTGATTGTATTGATATGAAGGAGAAACAGAATTTGAAGTTGAACCATCACCAAAAATCCAAGTGTACGATACCGAGTTTGTACTCATGTTTGTAAATAAAACAGTCAAAGGAATGCAACCATTATTACCTGAAATACTTACGCTTAATAAAGGATAAGTAGAAGCAATAACATCAGTACTTATTGATGCGGTACATCCATTCGCATCAGTTACTGTAACAATATAATTTCCTCCCTGAAGTGATAATACATCTTCTGATATTTCACCATTGCTCCACAAATAATTAAAGGCGGCTGTTCCACCGTTTACTGTCAGGTCAATCGTTCCATCATTGTTTCCACATGAAGTGGCAGTGGGTGTAATTATTAATTGCGGACCTGCAAAATCAATTACAGAAATATTTATTGAAGCTGTACATCCGGCATTATCAGTTACCGTTACCGAATAATTTCCGGATAAAACAGCTGTTAAATCTTCTGATACCGTATTGTTATTCCACAAATAATTGTATGGTGCACTTCCGCTCGAAGCAGTAATATCAATTCCAGCATTTGCATTTCCGCAGGTGGATGAAGTGTGCGTTTCACTTACCTGAATTGAAGTACTTGTATTAATTACAATTCCTGAAAGTGCGGCAGTACATCCGCCTGCATCAGTAACGGTTACATCAAATGTATTAGCCGCAAGGTTTTGCAAATCCTGAGTCAATGCACCATTGCTCCATAAATAGTTGAAAGGTGCGACGCCACCAATTACTGTCAAATCAATGCTTCCATTGTTTAACCCGCACGAAGTTGAAATATGTACTTCAATCAATAGTGGTCCGGCAATATTTGTTAACAAAATAGTTTGCGAAGCTGAACATCCGTTGGCATCTGTAACTGTAACCGAATAATTTCCAGCGGCAAGATTTGTTAGATCTTCAGTGACCGCTCCATTGCTCCAGCTAAAATTAATTGGTAATGCTCCGTTGCTGATTGTTAAATCAACACTTCCGTTTGCCTGGTTACAATTTTCATCAGCATGTGTTTGATTAATTACCGGGGATGCTGAATTTAAAATCTGAACCGTTAAAGTTGCCGTGCAATTGCTAGCATCAGTAACTGTAATAGTATAATTGTTAGCTGCGAGTGAAGTAAGGTCTTCGTTTATTGATGCATTGCTCCACAAATAATTTATTGGTAATGTGCCTCCAGCCACTGTTAAATCAATAGAGCCATTTGCATTGCCACAGGTTTCATCAACATGCGTTACTGAAAGTTGGGGTGATGGAGTATTGGAAATTATTACTGAAATTGTTGCTGAACATCCGCCAGCGTCATTCACTGTTACATCATAAGTTGCTGCACTGATCAAATTCAGGTCTTCGGTAATTGCCGCATTGCTCCATATAAAATTGTAAGGTGCGGTTCCGGCATTCACACTTAAATCAATAGCGCCATTTGCAGCGCTGCATGTTTCATTTGTTGAAATAAAACTTAATGAGAGTGTTCCACCTCCGTTAATAATATTTATTGAAAGCGTTGAAGTGCAATTATTAAAATCAGTAACGGTTACATCATAAGTTCCAATAGCAAGCGAAGTTAAATTTTGCGTAATGGCAGCATTGCTCCAAATAAAACTGTAAGGTGTTGTGCCGCCGATGACTGTTAAATCAATAGCGCCGTTTGAAGTTCCGCATGAAGCATTCACATGTGTTTCGGAAAGTTGTAATGCACTCGGTTGAGTGATGTTAGTGTTGCCCGTTCCTGTGCAATTGTTTGCATCCGTAATTGTAACTATATAATTTCCGGCTGAAAGATTATTGATATCCTGATTTGTTGAATTGGTGTTCCACAAATAAGTGTAAGGCAGCGTGCCGCCAACTACGGTTAAATTTATTGCTCCGCTTGCGCTTCCGTTGCACAACAAATTTGTGTTTGCAAATTGTGCGGTTGGTCCTGAAGTTCCGGTTACCACCACATTTAAAACAGCGGTACATAAATTAAAATCAGTAACGGTTACCGAATAATTTCCTGCAGTTATTCCTGTTAAATTCTGTGTGACTGCATTCGTGCTCCACAAAAATGTGTATGGAAAATAACCCCCGACTGTGTTTAAATTAATACTGCCATTTGATTGACCGCAAGTTTCATTCACATGTGTTTGGCTTGGTGTAAGCTGTGCATGTTCAACAACATTAATGGTTTCATCAGTTGTGCATCCGATAAAGTCAGTTACTGTTATAGTATAATTTCCGCCACTGATTCCGGATAAATCCTGTGTAGTGGCATTGGTACTCCAATCATAAATATATGGAGCGGTTCCTCCATTAACCGTTAAGTCAATAGCGCCATCATTAAATCCAAAACAGGTTACTTCATTAACTACAGATTGTAATACAAGTGCTGTACTGCCTGTAATAGAAATGGAAAGTGAAGATGTGCAATTATTATTATCAGTTACAGTTACAGAATAATTACCTCCATTTAAAAAAACCAAATCCTGAAAAACTGAACCATTACTCCATGAATAAGTATATGGATTTTGTCCGCCAACCACGGAAAGATTTATTGCCCCATTGGCGTTTCCGCAAGTAGAATTCACATGTGTTTCACTCAGGTTTGGACCGATACCGTTCTGAATATTAATTATGAGCGCGCTGGTGCACGAATTAAAATCAATTACTGTAACAGAGTAGTTGTTAGCAGTTAGCAATGAGATATTAGCTGTTGTTGCTGCATTGCTCCAAATAAATGTGTAAGGCGATGTGCCGCCAACAACTAATAGATTGATGCTTCCGTTTGCTGTTCCACAACTTGCATCAACATGTGTTTCGCTTATTGTAATTAATGTTGGTTCGGAAATAGTTATTGTTAAAGTTGATTGACAATTGTTGAAGTCGGTTACTGTGACAGTATAGTTGTTAGCTACTAGCGTTGAGATATTAGCTGTTGTTGCAGCATTACTCCAGATGTAATTGTATGGAGTTTGTCCGCCTACAACTGAAAGATTTATGCTTCCGGTATTATTTCCGTTGCATAAAACATCAACATGTGTTTCTGATAAAACTGGTCCGCTTGTGTTGCTGATGTTTGCAGTGAGTGTGCTGGTGCACGAATTAAAATCTGTTGTTGTAACTGTATATGCTCCGGCAGGAATGTTTAATAAATCTTCGGTGATTGCTGCATTACTCCATAAATAAGTGTAAGGTGATGTGCCACCAACAACTGAAATATTTATACTTCCGTTTGATGTTCCGCAACTTGCATCAACATGCGTTTCGCTGATTGAAATTGCTGTTGGTTCGGAAATAGTTATTGTTAAAGTTGATTGACAATTGTTGAAGTCAGTTACTGTGACTGTGTAATTTCCTGCAATCAAATTAGGCGGGTCTTGAATGATTGATCCGTTGCTCCAGATATAATTGTATGGTGTTGTTCCACCGACAACTGAAAGATTTATGCTTCCGGTATTATTTCCGTTGCACAAAACATCAACATGTGTTTCTGATAATGTTGGGCCAATTGTGTTGCTGATGTTTGCAGTGAGTGTAGTTGTGCAGTTATTAAAATCAGCTACTGTTACTGTGTAAGTTCCGGCCGGAATTGAATTTATATCTTCTGATATTGCGGTGTTGCTCCAGAAAAATGTGTATGGCGATGTGCCTCCAACTACCGTAAGATTTATACTTCCGTTTGCGGTGCCGCAACTGGCATCAATATGTGTTTCTGATAATGCTATGGCTGTTGGCTCTGAAATGTTAATTGTTAAAGTTGATTGACAATTGTTGAAGTCGGTAACCGTGACTATATAATTTCCTGCAATCAAATTTGGCGGGTCTTGAATAATTGATCCGTTGCTCCAGATATAATTGTATGGTGTTGTTCCACCAACAACTGAAAGGTTTATGCTTCCTGAATTATTTCCATTGCACAAAACATCAACATGTGTTTCTGATAAAACTGGTCCGCTTGTGTTGCTGATATTTACAGTGAGTGTGCTAGTACAAGAATTAAAATCCGTAACTGTTACAGTGTATGCTCCGGCTATAAGAATTGATATGTCTTGAGTGATTTCTGCATTGCTCCATAAATAAGTAAATGGAGGATTTGGTCCGGCAACAGAAAGATTGATTGATCCGTTGGATAATCCACATGTTGCATTTACATGTGTTTCAGAAATAACATTAGCCGCAGGCTGTGAGATAATAATTCCACTTCCAACCACGCAATTATTTGCATCAGTTACATTCACTGTATAAGTATTGGCGGTTAAGCCGGAAATATCCTGCGTAGTTGCGCCGTTGTTCCATGCATATGTAAATGGTGGTATACCTCCAATTACTGTTAAATCAATAATTCCGGTTGCTGCCCCGTTACAAAATACAGGAGTAGGATTAAACGAAAGTGATGAAGGCCCTGGTGTATTATTTACCACAAATGATAATGTGCTTGTGCAATTATTTATATCAGTAACGGTCACCGAATAATTTCCGGCACCAACAAAAGGAAGATCCTGATCAGTTGAAGCATTGTTCCACAAATAAGTAAAAGGACCATTGCCAACTGCTGTTAAATCAACACTGCCATTACCTAAACTACAAGTTGAATTAACAGATGTTTGACTTAAAACTGTTGCTGCGTTTTGTGTAATAACAACACTGCCGGTAACCACACAATTGTTTGCATCGGTTACTGAAACATTATATGCACCTGCACTTAAATTTGTAGGATCCTGAACAACTGAATTATTACTCCAATTATAAAGAAATGGTCCGGTACCTCCTGTGACTGTCATATTGATACTTCCTGTTGAACTACCATTACACACAACATTATTTTGCATAAATGAAAGTGAAGGGCCGTTCGGACTAACTAATGTATTAGAAGTTGTAGATGTACATCCGAATGAATTAGTTACTGTAACCGAATAAGTTCCGGCAGAAAGATTAACAATTTCAAAATCGGTTCCACCATTATTCCATAAATATGTAAATGGTCCACCTCCGCCGGATATTGCATTTACTTCTGCTTCCCCATCATTTGCGCCGCAAGTAGGATTTACTGATACAAGCGTTACTACATTGGTATTCGGTGCGGCAATAATTACTGATAAACTTTGTGTGCAGATATTTGCATCAGTAACAGTAACGGAATAGGAGCCTCCTGTTAAACCTGAAATATCCTGCGTTGTTGCAGTTGTATTCCATAAATAATTATAAGGTGCAGTTCCACCGGCAACAGATAAATTTATATTCCCAAGACATGAAGAGTATGTTGTGATTGAACTAATTGCAGGACTACTTCCACCGGTAATAATTGTATTCCATGTATAAAAACAACCACTCTGATCTAAAATATTTACCGAAATAGGCCCTGCAGATAATCCAACAGCATCTTCTGTTGTTTGCCCATCGGACCAGTTAAAAATATATAGCGGATTCCCTCCGCTAATTGATATATCAACCGCACCATTGGCAGAAGATCCACAAGTTATATTTGTTGCAATCGATGAAAAACTGATAGGAGGAAATTGCGTGACGGTTGTATTTGAAATCGTGCTGCATCCCAATAAATCATAAACTGTTATTGCATAAGTACCAGCAAAAACATTTGGATTATCTTCAGTAATAACACCATTGCTCCACACATAAGCATAGTTCGGATTTCCGCCGCTTACACTCATATCAATGTTTCCGGTTGCTCCACCAAAACAAGTGACGCCGGTATTTGTAAATGAAAGAATTATTGGCGGAGAGAAGGAAGTAATTACTGGGTTCAATACCGAAGTGCATCCTACCCCATTCGTAACTGTAATGCTATAATTACCCGATAAAATATTAACTAAATCCTGAGTAACAGCCCCTGTATTCCATAAATAAATGTAAGGACAATAAGGTGCACATGGAGGCACCGTTACATTTATACTTCCGCTTGTACCACCAGTACATGTATTATTAACCTGAGTGAATGTGGCAGTAAAATTTCCAACATTATTAATTGTGAATGATGCTGAAGAAGTACATCCAAACGAATTGGTCGCGGTTACTGTGTAAGTTCCAGCCAGTAATCCGGATAAATCTTCAAATGTTGAACCTGTATTCCATAAAAAAGTATATGGCGCACCACCTCCGTTAGTAGTGTTATTAATTATACCATTTGCGTTTCCGCAACTGGTATTTACAGTTCCTGATAAATTAATATTCGGAATGGGCCTTACGATCACATTCACTGTTGCTGTTTGCGTACATCCTCCGGCATCAAATCCGGTAACGGAATAAACTGTAGTAATGGTTGGGTTTGCAGTAACGGTTGAACCTGTAGTAGCACTCAAACCGGTTGAAGGAGTCCATTGATACGCAACATATCCTGTTGCGTTTGCAATTAATGAAGTTGAAGATCCACTACATATAATTAATGAATTGCCTGCAGCAGCTGTGACATTTAAAATTGGCTGAACGGCAGTGATATAGGGAATAATGCTGGTATAAACACAAGGATCAGGTATCTCATAAGAAATACATAATTCATAATTATTTCCACAGGTTAAACCGCTCGAACTCATATCCGGAAAGGTTCCACAGTCAATTGAACTACAAGAGCTATTAAATAACTCCCAGTTAAACCAAACAAAAAATCCGGTGCAAGTTGAAGTACTTGCCATTTGAAAATCAATGTTCGAACTATTCTGTGCTGTAAAACTGAAACAAGCCTGATAAACTTCATTGTTATTATTTGCAGCAGCAGGGTTATTATATAAAGTACAATTAGCTGCAATTTGAGCGTATGTTCCTGGGATAAAATTTAAAACACAAATTGGACCCGTTGGTGTTGAGCAAGTAGAAACAGGAGGTGGATTAGATGGATTTGCCGGAATAGTTGTTGAAACTGAAACATCAAATCCTGCTGAAGCGCCACAACCTCCGCTGCCCGAGGTATATAAAATCTGGATATAATAATTAGCGCCAATTGTAAGATTTGTTAGTACATGCGCTGAGGTATTTGGTCCAAATGAAGCAGATTGACAAGATAGGGGATGGCATCCTGTTGATGCCGGGCATCCATTACTTGCTCCCCATATCGACGAGCTAAAATAACATGCTCCGGCAGTAGAAGTCAAAGAAACAGAAATGTTTGCGGCCGTTGCTGTAAAATAGTACCAAACACTTTGGGTAACCAATACAGGAGCACAATCAATTATTTCACCCGGCTCAAGAGATGCTTGCTGTGTAATGCCGCTTATAACAGGCCCATTAACAACCACATTAATTGCGTTAGCACAATCATCATTGGTAGGTGGTGGTGGTGATGCTAAAACCGGAATAGTCAGTAGTAAGTGAAAAATTATAATTATCGCAGTCTTTGAAAAAAACAACTTGTTATATTGCAAAAAACAAAGTGCAATGCAAGGCAAATACCGCAGTTCAAACTCAGCGATATTTCTACTTATAAATTGAACAAGAAACCTTTTAAATAACAAGGTGAAAACTGTTTTGAAATTCAAGCTGCAATTTAGGTTTTTCAACACTCGCGAGCAAAGAAAACATCGGTTGCTTTCAACATTGAATAATGCATAGTCTTACTAAACCAATTATGAAATTATCAGGGCAATTTCAATAAGGCCTAATAAAAACCCAGCAAGGCAAAAAATAATTTTCATAAATAAAAGTTTCGCTTTCGCTTGCCTTTTCATTTCCATTTCCAACTGTTGCAATGGATAATTATTAATTTTCGTTTGCACCATTTTTCCAATTTGCATATTCTCCGATACCTTAGGCGCAATATTTTTTATTAGTTCCGGAATCATATCACGCAGTTGTTCAATCAATACAGTTTTGGCCTGAACAATTATTCCTTCAGTAATAAACATATTTAAAAGTGGAATCCGCTCGGTCAGTTTATTTCTGATAAAATCATCTGCTTTTATTTCCAGAAACTTATTCATCTCATTCAGGTTTTTTTCTGAAAGCAGAAAGGTTTCCATTTTCTCCGGTGAAATATTTTGCTCTACCCAAACTGCCGCCTTTTGGGCTATTTCATTTTGCAGCGAAGGAAGAATTCCTTGAATGGATAATCCGAAAATTTTTACCGTATCAAAGGGTCGAAAAACAAACAGCAACAAGCTGTCAATTATCCACCACGCAAATAATGCATTTAATATCGGAATAAGAATCAGCAGATAATTCATCAGTCAGTTATAATCCTTTGCTCCACTCATCAGGTTTCATGCGCCATGCAGTTAGTGTTTCAATATCTGTTGCTTCCACATAACCTTGTTCCACTGCTTTTTTTATCAGCACATCATAATCAGTTAAAGTATAAAACGGACACTCGGCATTCAGAAAATTATTTTCGGCAGTTTCAAAACCATAAGTAAACAAGGCAACTAACCCAAGCACATTGCAGTCAACAGCGCGCAAGGCATTTACCACATTTAAACTGCTGCCGCCTGTTGAAAGCAAATCTTCTATCACCACCACTTTCTGTCCTTCCAAAACTTTTCCTTCAATCATGTTTGTCAAACCATGTGATTTAGCTGATGACCGAACATAAATAAATGGTAAATCCAGAACATCAGCTACTAGAGCGCCATGTGCAATACCGGCAGTAGCCACTCCGGCTATACAATCACATTGTGGAAATTTTTTCTTTACTACTTCAGCCAATTGTTCCTTAATATATGTTCTGATTTCAGGAAAAGATAAGGTTAACCGGTTATCGCAGTAGATGGGCGAATTCCATCCGCTTGCCCAGGTATATGGCGTCTGAAGATTTAGCTTTATCGATTTAATTTGTAATAACAGCGAGGCTGTTTTATTCGCAACAGATTTTGATAATATCATGGATTGAAACCTATCTGTTTTAACAGATGTGCAATGTTAATGCAACATAATTAAAAGGAAAGTGTTTTTATTTATTATAAAGGATGTTTGCCGGCTTAAGTAATTTACTTTAATTTGTATTGGTCATGAAAATAATTTTTCATTAAATGAAAATAAAATCGGCATCTCCATTTTTAAAATTGAATACCTAAATTTTTTAATCATGCCTTATAAAATATTTATTGGAAACAACCCCTTGTATTTATGTACCAACGGATATGTATTGCCATCCCTTGAAGCACTCGATTTAGCTACAAAGAATTTAAGGCAGGAATATTATATCGACCAGAAACAATTATTGAAAGTAATTGAACGATTAGAAAATAAAAATTACGAAATAGCTTGTGTTATTTATCATCATAACGAGATAGAATTATGCAATGCCTTTACTTCTTTATTCAGAATTGTTGAAGCTGCAGGAGGTTTGGTAGAAAATAACAATGGTGAGGTTTTAATGATTTACAGAAAAAATAAATGGGATTTACCGAAAGGAAAAATTGAGTTGCATGAAGAAAAAATAAAAGCTGCTGAACGCGAAGTGAAAGAAGAAACCGGAATTAACAATTTTGCGGTTGAAACACTTATAAATTTTTATGTCTGGAAACAGGAGTTTACCACGCATGCTTACTGGGAAAGTCAAAAAAGAATATTAAAAAATACTTATTGGTTTAAAATGAAAAGTGCAGATGATGCTCCATTTATTCCCCAGTTAGAAGAAGGAATAACTGAAGTGAAATGGATTAAACAAAATCAGGTTAGTGAATTATTAAAAAACTCATTTGCTTCGGTAGCGGATGTTATGCGCTACAGTAAAGTCTGAAAATTTAATTAAACTTTTTTCCGGTAAACTATTTTACAGGTTTATCTAAATGAAAAAAGGCCATTCACATTTTGTGAACAGCCTCTTTAAAAAAAATCTATTGCTGATTAGCTCAGGTGCTTGTTCACCAATTTAGCCATATCAAACATGCTAACTTGTGTTTTACCACCGAAAACAACTTTAAGGCTTGCGTCTGCATTAATCATGCGGCGGTTTTTGTTATCCTGTAAACCATTCTTCTTAATGTACTCCCACAATTTTTTTACTACCTGAGTGCGAGGTAATGGTTTGTTTCCAACAACCGGTTGCAAGGCTGCACCAATTGCTAATGGACGCATAAACGCTGCATTAGGTTTGCGGGCTGATTTTGCTTTTGGTTTAGCGGCTGCTTTCTTTTTAGGAGCTGCTTTCTTTTTTGCTGCTGCTTTTTTCGGAGCAGCTTTTTTTGCTTTTGTTGCCATGATTAAATGGGTTTTTTATTTGATGACCTCGAAATAAGATACTCGCCCCCTGAAAGCACATTTATTATTTAAAAAGTTTTCCCCAATGAAAAGTGCGCAACTCCATTGGAGAAAAAATAATTGTTAATTCGTGGATAAGTAAAAAGGTGAAATCTCCCGCCTGGAAAATATTTTTTGAAAAAAATAAATTCTTTTTCAAAATAAATTTTACTGAAATAATAAATTCCAAAAATGAATTTCAATACAATCTTCCGTCTCTGATGGTCACTTCGCGGTCAGCGAGTTTTGCTAGTTCTTCATTGTGTGTTACGATAACAAATGTTTGATAAAATTCTTTTCGTAACCGGAAAAATAATTCATGCAACTCTCTTGCATTATCAGAATCCAAATTGCCCGATGGCTCGTCAGCTAATACCACTTTCGGATGATTAATGAGTGCGCGGGCAACAGCAACACGCTGTTGTTCGCCTCCTGAAAGCTGGGATGGCTTGTGATCAAACCTATCCTTCAATCCCAAATAATCGAGCAACTCTTTGGCTTGTTCTTTCACTTCATTATCATTTCGTTTTCCAATCCATCCCGGAATACTGACATTTTCCAATGCAGTAAACTCAGGTAGCAGGTGATGGAACTGAAAAACAAATCCGATATGCTTGTTGCGAAACGATGAAAGATCTCTGTCAGTCATGTTCGCTAAATTGTTATCATCAATAATTACTTCACCGCCATCAGGCCTATCCAACAATCCAATGATATGAAGCAATGTACTCTTGCCCGCACCTGATGCCCCCACAATAGAAACCACTTCGCCCTTATCAATTTTTAATGAGATGCCTTTCAATACCTGAATATCTCCGTAAGCTTTTGAAACATTTACTGCCTGTATCACTTGATTAAGTTATAAGTTAATTGGTTGATTAGTTATTTGTAAGTATCAATTTATTGTTGCAGCTGGCGAAAGTAATCAGGAGCGAGTTTCATTCTGCTTCCGTACCAACTAAACATTTCTCCATTTGCAAGGATAATTTTTTTATCCGGAAAAATTTTCTGCATTTCGTCAATATGTTTTTGTTTGAATGGAAAGGGTTCGGAAGAAAGAATTAAGATTTCGGAATCAAGATTTAGGATTTGTTCAAGGCTAAGTTCAGGATAACGGTTAAGATGTGCAACTGCATTTTCAAATCCGGCTTTGTTCATCATTTCAGAAATAAAAGTATCGCCACCCGCAATCATGTATGGGTCTCGCCAGATAAAGTATAGTGCTTTTGGTTTCGGGTTTCGGGTTTGTTGTTTCGGGTTGTTGAATGTTGTTTTAATTTCTGCTATTAATTTTTCTGCTGCTGATTTTTTTCCAACCAGTGCTCCTACATCAGTTATCATTTTATAAGCATCATAAATAGTTTTTATATCGCTGATATATACCAGTGTAAATGCTCCGAGTGCTTCAATATCACTTTGCGTGTTTTCTTCTTTGTTGGAAATAATTAAATCAGGTTGCAATGATTTTATTAAATCAATTTTCAGTTGCTTGGTTCCTCCTACTCTTTGTTTGGTTCTAAACCATTCTTCTGGATGAATGCAAAACTTTGTGATTCCTACCACCTCTTCTCTTAACCCTAAATCAAACAATAATTCAGTAATGGATGGAACGACTGAAATAATTCTTGATGGGAATTTTTCTAAATGTAATTCCCTTCTTAATTGGTCGTGAATAATCATTGATTAAAACTACATCGCCGAAATAATATCATACTTGGTAATGATATGCAGGTTGCCGGTTGCATCGCGGGTAAGCACAGCAGGGTTTTCTTTGGTGATATACTTCGATAGTTTTTCAACGGCTACATCAATACTCACTTCAGGAAATGGTTTTTCCATTACATCACCAACCAATTTTTTTCTGACATCATGATCTTCCAGCAACAAATTAAATATTTTACTTTCTGTAATTGAACCAACTACTTTTTCCTTTTCAATAACAGGCAACTGATCAATTTCATTCATCTTCATCTCCGCAATTGCATCGCCAACTGTTAGTGTCGGAGCAATGGAAATAATTTTTCCGCTTCTTCCTTTTACTAAATCATTTATAGTTTTTACTTCTAAGAAACCACGCTCGCGCATCCAATCGTCGTTGTATAATTTTCCTACATAGCGACTTCCATGATCATGAAAAATCACTACTACTAAATCATCTTTTTTCAGTTTATCTTTTAGTTGCATCAAGCCCTGCACAGCAGAACCTGCAGAGTAACCAACAAAAATTCCTTCTTCCTTGGTGATACGGCGAGCCATGATGGCTCCATCTTTATCCGTTACTTTTTCAAAATGGTCAATGAGTTTGAAGTTGACATTTGCAGGTAAAATATCTTCACCAATCCCCTCAGTGATGTATGGATAAATTTCTTTCTCATCCAGTATCCCGGTCTCATGATATTTTTTTAACACAGAACCATAAGTATCAATTGCCCATGCTTTAATGTTTTGGTTTTGTTCTTTCAGATATTTTGCAGTGCCGCTGATTGTTCCGCCGGTTCCTGTACCAACAACCAAGTGAGTGATTTTTCCCTCTGTCTGCTTCCATATTTCAGGACCGGTGCCTTCGTAGTGTGCAAGCGAATTACTGAGGTTATTATATTGATCGGGTTTCCATGAATTTGGAGTTTCTTCACTCAACCGTTTTGAAACAGAATAATAACTGCGTGGGTCCTCGGCTTCCACATTCGTGGGGCATACAATTACTTCGGCTCCTACTGCGCGAAGTATATCGGCTTTCTCCTTACTCTGTTTATCCGTAGTGGTGAAAATGCATTTGTATCCTTTGGCAATTGCGTAAAGCGCGAGTCCCATTCCGGTATTGCCGCTTGTGCCTTCAATGATGGTACTGCCTGGTTTTATCAATCCGGCTTTCTCCGCATCTTGCAACATCTTCACTCCTATTCTATCCTTAATGGAATTTCCGGGATTGAATGATTCTACTTTCGCTAACACGGTGCAAGGCAAGCCTTTTATTACACTGTTTAACTTTACAAGTGGAGTATTTCCAATTGTTTCAAGAATGTTGTTGTAATACATGCGGCGAAAATAATTTAAGAGTTCATTAGTTTATTGGTTCATTAGTTTATTGGTTCATTGGTTCTTAACAAAACTCACTGCCGAAAAAAAAGAGTTCCAATTAATTCAATTTTCAAATAAATCCCCTGCATTTTTTTGCTCCGCATCTGCAAGGCAAAGTTCCATGATGATGAGTTTCGCCATAGTCGGCGCTGAGTTCTTCGCCAATATTAATTTTCCGAAGCGAATAAAACTCTACTCTGTTTTTTGTTACTCTGATGTAACTGTTGGGTTCGCAACAATGATTAATGTAGCGCAATGAGTTTGGATTGACTGATGCATCCAACACCAAATTGTTTTCTAAATCAACCATGGCTATTTGCTTTACATTCTTCCGGCGCTTTATGGCTTCTCGTTCAGTTATAATTACTCCGCCAAGGTCGCCTATTTTTTTTCGTGCCGGTATTGTTTGCAATGCGTAAGCTCCGGTTCCTTCAATTTTACTTTTTTTATTCAGCAATTTATAAATTACTCTGTATTCAGGTGTGATGATTGTTTTTTTCATTGCTGCAATTTTAATCAGAAATATTCCGATTCTCATCAGAAGATATTGCAACTGCAAAAGGTATTGTTACTTTTGATTCCCTTAAAAAAACAGACAAAATGAAAAGACAATTTTTAACAACTATTACTACTCTTATTTTAATCGGACAAATTCATTTTTCTTTTGGACAGACTACAATTAATATGCAAAAGGAAGGGGGAGTCTATATAGTTCCTTGCTCAGTAAATGGTTTACCTCTCAGATTCATTTTTGATACCGGAGCGAGTGATGTTTCTATTTCATTGACTGAAGCATTATTCATGTTAAAGAATGGTTATTTAAAACCAGAAGATTTACTGGGTAAAGAAAATTTTACAGATGCGACTGGAAGTATTTCAGAGGGTACAAAAATTATTTTGAGAAAAATTGAATTCTCTGGATTAACACTGATAAATGTTGAGGCCTCCATCGTTCATGAACTTAAAGCACCATTACTATTAGGACAAACTGCAATGGCTAAACTCGGAAAATTTCAGTTTGACCCGAACGCTGGAACATTAACAATTTTAAATGGCGCAAATAATTCCTATATCTCTACAGATACAAATCTGAATAATTATTATCAAACACCTGACTTAAAAAGCAATGTTCCTGTTGACCCTAAAGATGGCGCAAATAATTCCTATATCTCTACAGATACAAATCTGAATAATTATTCTCAAACACCTGACTTAAAAAGCAATGTTCCTGTTGACCCTAAAGTACGGATGGGTAAACTTCCGAACGGAATGACCTACTATATCAAGCACAACGAAAAACCTGAAAACCGTTGTGAACTCAGGTTGGCCGTGAACGCCGGTTCTATGATGGAAACCGATAACCAGCAAGGTTTGGCGCACTTGCTCGAACACATGTGTTTTAACGGAACAAAAAATTTTAAGAAGAGTGAGTTGGTAGATTACCTGGAATCTATCGGAACAAGATTTGGTGCCGACCTGAATGCTTACACAAGTTTCGACGAAACAGTTTACATGTTGCAATTGCCAACTGATACTGCAAAAATATTTTTAAAAGGTTTTCAGATTTTGAAAGAGTGGGCGCACTTAGTAACCAATGATGGTGCTGAAATAGATAAAGAACGCGGTGTGGTGATTGAAGAATGGCGGCTCGGACAAGGTGCTGATGAAAGAATGCGCCGCAAGTATTTTCCGATTATGTTTTTCGGTTCGCGATATGCTGAGCGATTACCCATCGGAACTAAAGAAGTTATTGAGGGAGCGCCTTACGATACCATCAGAAGTTTTTATACCACCTGGTACCGACCTGATTTAATGGCGGTAGTTGTGGTAGGTGATATTGATGTAGATAAAATTGAAGCATTGATTAAAAGTTACTTTGCTGAAATCCCAAATCCGGTAAATGAAAAACCACGCCCCATATATACTGTTCCTGATCACAATGATTTAAAAGTTTCGGTGTGCAGCGATAAAGAAGCTGATTATACTGTGGTTCAGCTTTACTACAAGCAACCTGTTGCCCCTTCAAAAACAATTAATGATTACCGAAATACTTTGATATCAAGTATTGCCACCAGTATGCTCAATGACCGTTACAACGAATTATTACAGCAAAGCAATCCGCCATTTACTTTTTCAAGTTCATTTTTCGGAAGCCTTGTTCGGGAGAAAGGTAGTTTCGGTGCTTATTGTGTGGTGCCAGATAATGGTGTTGACAGAGGTCTTACTACTATACTTTCTGAAATAAAACGAGTGAAAGATTTCGGATTTACAGCTACTGAATTGGATAGAGCCAAGCAAGCGATGATTCGTAATTACGAAACTTCTTTTAACGAAAAAGATAAAACCGAATCAAAATCATTGGTGCGCGAGTATGTTGCCAACTTTTTAGAAAACGAACCTATTCCGGGTATTGAATGGGAATTTGAAGCAACCAAAAATTTAATTCCTTCTATCAGTTTAGACGAAGTAAACAACATGTTTTCATCGTGTATTACTGACGGAAAAAATTGCGTGATTGTAGTTACCTCACCCGAGAAAGAAGGTTTAATTATTCCAACCGAAGAGCAGGTAAAAAATATTTTTAAAACAGCGAACGAAACCAAACTCACTGCTTATGCTGATAAAGTTTCTGATAAAAAATTAACCGACACAAAAATCACTGTCGGCAAAGTTTTGAATGAAACTACTGATGCTGATAATTCAATTACTACATGGACTTTAAGTAATGGCGCAAAAGTGGTTTTCAAACAAACTGATTTTAAAAACGATCAGATTCTTTTTAATGCATTCAGTTGGGGAGGCACATCATTGTATCCTGAATCAGATTTTCAATCGGCTAACAATGCTGATGGAATCATTGATAATTCCGGTTTAGGAAATTACGACAATGTTGAACTAAGCAAGTATGTGAGCAATATGGTTTTAAGTATTACTCCGAATATTGGTGAATTAACTGAAGGATTAGATGGAAGCAGCTCCGTAAAAGATCTGGAAAATTTATTGCAGTTTGCCAATCTCTATTTTACTGAACCACGAAAAGATTCTACTTCATTCAATTCCTACATTTCACAATTGCATACACAGTTGCAGAATAAAAATAATGACCCGGGTGCTGTGTTTTCCGATTCATTAACTTCCATTATGTATTCATATAATAGTCGCTACAAACCAATGAATGAGCAGGTGTTAAATGAAATAAATTTGTCAAAAGCATATAGCATTTATCGTGAGCGTTTTGCTGATCCTGCCGATTTCACTTTTGTTTTTGTCGGAAGTGTAACGGCTGATGCACTGAAGCCATTGGTTGAAAAATACATTGGCGGCATTCCGTCAAAAGGAAAAACCGAAACTTATAAGGATAATAACATCAAATGGATGGCCGGTAACTTTAATAAAAAAGTTTATAAAGGTACTGAGCCAAAAAGCACTGTTGCCATGTTGTATTTAAGTTCGTTTGAATACAACCGTTACAACAGAAACGAGTTGAATGCATTTATGAAACTAGTGAATATAAAATTGCGCGAATCATTGCGTGAAGATATGAGTGGTGTGTATGGTGTTTCAGCTTCGCCTCAAATGGTTCATTATCCGAAATCGCAATGCCGCATGATTGTTTATTTCAGTTGCTCACCTGAAAATATTGATACACTGATTGGCGCAGCAAGAAAAGTAATTGCTGAAATTCAGATGAATGGTTGTGATGATAAAAATCTGTTGAAAGTAAAAGAGCTGATGCTGAAAGAGCGCGAAGCTGCATTGAAAGAAAATCGTTTCTGGTTAAACCTGATTGTTAATGGAATAAAGGACAATGAGAAAGTATCGGAAATAAAAAATTACGATGCACAAATCGGTGCACTGAAAAGCGACGATTTCAAACAATTAGCCGCAAAACACTTCGACGATAAAAACTTCGGTAAAGTGGTTTTGTATCCTGCAAAATAATTTTCAATCAGAATAAAAATTGAAGCAGGCGATACTGAAAAGTGTCGCCTGTTTTATTTACAGAAACATATTTTTTCATCAGTGTCTCCTTCGGAAGACCCTGCTCGCACTAAATAAAATTGAGCTAGCGTGACACCTCCCTAACCCTCCTTGATAGGAGAGAATTAATACAGCGTGAAATGATGGAAGTATGTGAGTGCAGCAGCCGGGTTAGGGATTGTACTGAAAATCCTTTTTTTCTTTAAAAGATTCACGATAATATAAAAAGGCAATGCTTGTGTTTCGACAATCTCAACATGAGACTTCTTCGCTAAATAAAAAGATTGTAAGGGAAAGCCCGCCTTTTTTTGTATTCAAAAAAAGAACCCCCATCACTTCGACATGCTCAGAGTGACAATATTTTGGTTTTGAGCTAAAGCTTTTTTGTATTTACATTTGAGCACTTTAAAAAAATAAAAACAAGAGATAAAGCGATGGATTTATTTGAAAAATTACTTCAGAACCGTGGTCCGCTGGGTAAACTATCGAGTGTGGCACATGGGTACTATACTTTCCCGAAGCTGGAAGGTGAAATTGGCAGCCGCATGATTTTTCGCGGGAAGGAACGGATAATCTGGAGTTTGAATAATTATCTGGGATTGGCCAATCACCCGGAGGTGCGCAAGGCGGATGCTGAAGCTGCCGAGCAATATGGTTTGGCAATGCCGATGGGCGCACGAATGATGAGTGGCAATTCGGACATTCATGAGAAACTGGAAAAACAACTTTCGGAGTTTGTGGGGAAGCAGGATACTGTGTTGCTGAACTATGGTTATCAGGGGATGGTATCGGCCATTGATGCGTTGGTTGACCGCCGTGATGTGATTGTGTATGATGCGGAAAGTCATGCATGTATTATTGATGGCGTGCGTTTGCACATTGGTAAGCGCTTGGTGTTCGGGCACAATGACATTGAGAGTTTTGATAAACAAATGAAACGCGCGAGTGATACTGTTGCGGAATCGGGCGGTGCGATATTGGTTATTACCGAGGGTGTTTTTGGCATGGGTGGTGATCAGGGAATATTGAAAGAGATAGTTGCCATGAAGCAGAAGTATTCGTTTCGCTTGCTGGTGGATGATGCGCATGGTTTTGGTACAATGGGGAAAACCGGAGCCGGTACAGGTGAAGAGCAAGGTGTGCAGGATGAGATAGATATTTATTTCAGCACATTCGCAAAATCAATGGCAAGCATCGGTGCTTTTATCAGCAGCGATGAGCAGGTAGCGGATTACCTGCGTTATAATATGCGTTCACAAATTTTTGCGAAGTCATTACCAATGCCATTGGTGATTGGTAATTTAAAAAGATTGGAATTGTTGCGTTCGAAGCCTGAATTGAAAGCAAAGTTGTGGAGCAATGTTATGAAGTTGCAGAAAGGTTTGCGCGATCGCGGATTTGATATTGGAAAAACTAATTCGCCCGTTACTCCGGTTTATTTAAATGGCAATCCGAATGAAGCGGCGAATATGATTATGGATATTCGTGAAACTTATGCGGTGTTTCTTTCAGTAGTTGTTTATCCGGTGGTGCCAAAGGGCGTGATGATGTTAAGATTGATTCCGACTGCATCACATACTGATGCTGATATTGATGCAACATTAAACTGTTTCAGCGAAGTTTCGGAAAAACTAAAATCAGGTTTTTATCTGAAACAGAAATTGGTCACTGTTTAAAAACAAGAAGTAAACATTTTGAAAAGGCGGAGAATTGTTTTCTTCGCCTTTTCTATTTTTGAACCAATTGATGAAACCAACTAAAAATTTTATTGAGGAATTAAGGTGGCGTGGAATGTTGCAGGACATTATGCCGGGTGCTGAGGAATTGCTGACCAACGAATGTATTGCAGGTTATGCGGGCTTTGACCCCACAGCTGATTCACTTGGAATTGGAAACCTGGTTCCGATTATGTTGCTCAAACATTTTCAATTGTGCGGTCATAAACCAATTGCTGTTATTGGTGGTGCTACCGGAATGATTGGTGACCCATCGGGTAAATCGGCAGAGCGAAATTTATTGAGTGAAGAAACTATACAGCATAATTTGAATTGCCAGCGAGTTCAGTTGGAAAAGTTTCTGGATTTTTCGGCCGGACCATCGCAGGCAGAGATTCTGAATAATATTTACTGGTATAAAAATTTTGGGTACATACAATTTCTTCGTGATGTTGGAAAACATTTATCCATCAACTACATGCTTGCGAAAGATTCGGTGCAGGGAAGAATGGAAACCGGAATTTCATATACTGAGTTTTCATATCAGATTTTGCAGGGATATGATTTCTATTGGTTGTACACTCATTACAATTGCAAACTTCAAATGGGTGGTAGTGACCAGTGGGGAAACATGACCACAGGAACTGAACTCATAAGGAGAATGGCTGCAGGTAATGAAGCTTTTTCCTTCACTTGTCCGTTGGTTACTAAAGCGGATGGAGCAAAATTCGGAAAAACTGAAAGCGGAAACATTTGGTTGGATGGCAAGAAAACTTCTCCCTATAAATTTTATCAGTTTTGGTTGAATGCCGCGGATGCCGATGCAGGCCGATACATCCGGATTTTTACATTGTTAAGTAAGGATGAAATTGATGCGTTGGAATTATTACACCAAGCTGAACCTCACAAACGAATACTTCAAAAGAAACTGGCTGAGGAGATTACCACTTTTGTGCATTCAAAAGATGATTTGCTATCAGCCATAAAAGCATCGGATATTTTATTCGGACAATCAACTGCTGATTCGTTAAAGACATTGAGCGATCGTGATTTCAGTGAGATATTTGAAGGTGTGCCAACAAAAACAATTTCAAAATCATTATTGGAGAATGGAATTGGCATTATGAATTTGCTTGTTGATCAAACTCAATTTTTCCCTTCGAATGGTGAAGCCAAACGAACCTTGATTGGTAAAGGAGTAAGCATTAATAAAACAGTAATTGAATCAACTGAACATAAAATAGGGATGAATGATTTGATTCATAATAAATACCTATTGCTTCAAAAAGGCAAGAAGAATTATTTTTTAGTTGTGGTGGAGTAAGAACATAAAATAATATTTTGGCCGTTAAATAATACTTTTACTTACTTTGTAATGCTAATCAGGAATTCTTTGAAAGGCAAATTGAATCCTACAATTAAATTTTTTAAAAATCAAACATCAAAAAAGTTAAATCATGAAAAAAAACATTTTCACAGCGCTTGCTTTTTCAGCAACACTTTTAATGTGCAACAATTTATTCGCGCAACAAACGACCACTACAAATCAAAAAGACCCGATGAAGAAGGAAACAACAACAGTTACTCCTTCAACTAATCGCCCCAGTGAGCAAACTACTACCAACCAAAATCATAACACTGTTTCGCCAAAAGAAATAGCAGTAAAAATTACTGAATGGATGAAAGTGAACATTGGCACTGATGAGGCACAAAACGGCAGAATAAATGTTGCCTCAACAAATTTATTGACTAAGCTGCGCGAAGTTCGCACCAATGTAACCGATGTTGAAACCCGCAAAGCGCAAATACAGCAAGCGATGAATATTTTTAACGCGCAAATTCAAAGTGTATTAAAGCCGGAACAATTAGAAGTTTATAAAGCAAAAAGAAAAGACTTCATTAAAGATTTTAAAGAAATGAAGGATGAAACAACCAATGAAACGGAATAAACAATTATAAATTATACACCAAATCCCGATTCAGTTTTCTGAGTCGGGATTTTTTTTGAATTAAAGAATCTGCATTTGTTTTTCAATTTTGAAATTATGCCTGACCGACGAGTATGTTTACACAGAAATTATTTCAACATGAAAACTTTTCTACAGCTGATACTTTCCTTCGGAATAATTTCAATTCTTTTTGCAAGCTGTTCTCTCCCACTATTCTCGCGCTGCCGATTGAAGCCCGAACACGGGCCATGCAAAGCAATGTATGAAGGATATTTCTATAACCCAAAAACCAAAAAGTGCGAGTCATTCACCTGGGGCGGATGCGGAGGCAAGGTACCCTTTAAAACTCTGGAAGAATGCAAAGCCAAATGCAATTGCAAATGAAAATCATTTTTCTTTTTTCTTGTTTGCTCCTGCATATTTCATATGCTTTTTCGCAGCAACAATATTTTAATGATGAAAGCAAAACCGACTTATCATTTACACAAACGCTGGACAAATTCAACTCGCTGAAACCAAGCGATAACTGGAAAGAATTTTTTGCTGACTCGGTTTATTATGTTGCTGTTGGTGATCGGCAAGTTTGGGTGAAGCCATCAGAACTTGTGAAATTAATTTCTTACCGAAAGGACGAGCAAGAGATGCTGAATTTTTTTCATCACCATTTCCGTTTCGGATTCAGAAAAGTAACCAACGAAACTTTTGATTATGAGGATGGAGTTTTTAAAACTATGCTTGAAAACCAATATTCATTTTGCACTTATCCGTTGACGAATAAAATGGATATTGAAGAAGGAAAATGTAACTGCTTCGTGCTGACAAATGCAAGACTTCGAGAAAAACCCGATACTACTTCAAAAATAATTTCAACAATAAACAACGGATGCTACTACATTGATATTCCGGAGTTCGAAGGCAGTGAAGCAAATCCTTTTAAGGGTTGGTATAAAATGGATCTGAACGAAAGCGCAGGTTACATTTATTCAGAACTTCTTGTTCCCTACATCGATTATCTTACTCGTATTTATTGGATAAAACAAAACGGAAAATGGAAAATAAGTATCATATATCTTCCTGCAGGGTGTTGAACTTGGGTGAGATGTTAATTTGAAAAGTTAAGTTTGTGAGCGCGGGAAAACCTGCTGGTGAGAACACCCTTGCAAGGCGAAAGAGGAGAAACACGAACACCCTAAAAAATATTGATTGAAAAACTTTCTTTACTAAAGATATGTTGCGCGACATTTAAGATTCGAGTTTCTTTATTGAAGATGCCTTGTGCGGCATTGAAGATTTTATGTTCTTTATTGAAGATGTGCTCCGCGGGATTAAAGATATGTTCCGCGACATTGAAGATTGCTTCCGCGACACTTAAGATGCTCTCCGCGGCATTGAAGATGCCTTCCGCGGCATTGAAGATGCCTTCCGCGGCGTTAAAGATGAAAGTATTTTAGCTGTTTTTGGTTAATTTTTGATGATTGAGAAGGTGAAATACCTATTTAGGGGTAGTTATTCGACCATTTTGAGAAATGCTATGGGTTATGTTATTATGTTGAT